>CAJAFJ010000411.1 GCA_903938955.1 uncultured beta proteobacterium
CATCATGGCTTCGATCTCGGCCGGTTTGCTCATGTCCGCGCCGTGGTAACCCACCTTGACACCCAAGGCCGCGACCTCGGCTTGGGGCCCGTCAACATCACCAAAGCCATTCAGCACGATGTTGGCGCCTTGTTCGGCGAGGGCGAGGGCGATGCCAAGACCGATGCCGCTGGTGGAGCCGGTAACGAGCGCTGTTTTGCCTTTGAGCATGGGGTTTCTCCGTAATTGAGTTGAGGACACTGCTATTGAATTAGCATTACGCACCGACTTTATCAAACCCACGCCCCACACCATGTCTGAACCCACCCTGAATTACGTTACCTGTCCCGATGCTGCTGGCGGTCACCGCATGGCCTATTGGGAGTGGGGCAACCCGCAAAGCAGCCATGTGGTCGTGTGTGTGCATGGCCTGACGCGCCAGGGGCGTGACTTTGATGTGCTGGCGCGGGCCTTGTGCCAGCAGTCCGGCAACAGCCTGCGCGTGGTGTGCCCGGACGTCGTAGGACGCGGCCAGAGCGACTGGCTGAAAGACCCCGTGGCTTACCAGGTTCCGTACTATGCCGCCGACATGCTGGCTTTGTTGGCCCAGTTGAAGCCCACGACCTTGGACTGGGTCGGCACCAGCATGGGCGGGTTGATTGGCATGGTGGTGTGCAACTTGCTCACATCTGCCGCAGCGCCGGGTCATGCAGCACCCGAAGGGGCCAGTGTAGGGGCTTCAACTCCTCCAGTGCGGCGTTTGATCCTGAATGACGTGGGCCCGACCATCGAGTGGCAGGCCTTGCAGCGCATTGGCGAGTACCTGGGTAACTTTGGCACGTTTGAGAGCGTGCAAGCGGCGGCCGATGCGATGTGGGCGATGTCCTCCAGCTTTGGCCCGCACACGCCCGCGCAGTGGCTGGCGTTGTCGCAACACATGGTGAAACCGGTACCCGGCAGCGCAGGCCAGGTCACGCTGCATTACGACCCAGCCATTGCCATGGCGTTCAAAACCATGACCGCTGAATCGTCGGCCCAAGGCGAAGCCCTGTTGTGGCAGCTGTATGACAACATCAGCGCCCAAACCTTGCTGGTGCGCGGTGCAGTGTCGGATTTGCTGTCGCTTGACACAGCAATCGCCATGACGCAGCGCGGCCCCAAGGCGCAACTGGTGGAGTTTGCGGGTGTTGGCCACGCGCCAACCTTCAATGCAGAAGACCAGGTTCGCACGGCGACCCATTTTCTGTTGAGTTAAAACGGCCTGATCGCTACAAAAAATAAAATGATGCGCATAACTAACAGGGTGAGAAGCCGATGAAGAGTCATTCAGCCGAGGCGGGCGGGCTGGAGCCGCTGGCCCACCCGTTGCCGGAACCGTTGTCACAGCTGATCGCGGTCGCCCCCAGCAACTTGCCGGAAGAAAAAAATGCGCTGGTTCGGGCCCGTGCCTTTGCCGAGCCATTGCTCTGCACCGAGGAACTCGACACCGGTGAAAACGTGCTGGCCCATGCCGATGCCGTGGCCGCCATCCTCAAGTCGATTGGCGGGTCCGAGGCGATGCAGGCGGCCAGTTACCTGGTCTACGCCTGCGACCATTTGCAAAAACCGCAAGAAGTGATTGCCAAGGCCTTTGGCGACAACTTTGCCACCCTGGCCCTTGAAACCACCAAGCTGGTGCGGGTGCAGCGGCTGGCACGCCAGACCCAGGTCGCCAATGCCCGGGTGTCGGCGGCCATTCCCATGGCGCAGACGGCCGCCGCGCAGACCGAGAGCGTGCGCAAAATGTTGCTGGCGTTCTCGCGCGACTTGCGCGTGGTGATGCTGCGCCTGGCCTCACGCCTGCAAACCCTGCGCTTCTACGCCGCCACCAAATTGCCGCTACCGCCCGGCTTGGCGCGCGAGGCGCAGCAGGTGTTTGCGCCGCTGGCCAACCGGCTCGGCATTTGGGAAATTAAGTGGGAAATGGAAGACCTGGCCTTTCGCTTCACCGAGCCGGAAACTTACCGCGAGGTGGCCCGTTTGCTGGACGAAAAACGCTCCGAGCGCGAAGTTCAGGTGGAGCATTTGCGCTCGCAACTGGAGTCGCAACTCAAGGCCCAGGGCATCGCGGCCAAGGTGCAGGGCCGCCCCAAACACATTTACAGCATTGTTAAAAAAATGCGCGGCAAGTCGCTGGGGTTCGATCAGGTCTACGACATTCGGGCGCTGCGCATTGTGGTGGGCAATATCCCGGACTGCTATGCCGCATTAAGCTGGGTCCACAGCCAGTTCACCCCGATCTCGGAAGAATTTGACGACTACATCTCCAAGCCCAAAGTCAACGGCTACCAGTCGCTGCACACCGTGGTGCGCGACCAGAAGGGTCAGCCGATCGAGATCCAGATCCGCACCCAGGCCATGCACGACCATTCCGAAAACGGCGTGGCGGCGCACTGGGCCTACAAAGAGGCAGGCGCCAAAGGCTACTCGGGCGTCTCGGCCAGCAGCGCTTACGACGCCAAAATCGCGGTGCTGCGCCAGTTGCTGGCGTGGGAACGCGATCTGTCGGGCGGGGGGCAAGGGCAGGGCGTGCTGGACGACCGCATTTATGTGCTGACGCCGGACGCCGCCATTGTGGAGCTGCCGCAAGGCGCCACCGCCATCGACTTTGCCTACAGCGTGCACACCAACCTGGGCCACCGTTGCCGCGGCGCCCGGTTGGATGGTGCCATGGTGCCGCTGAATACGCCGCTGAAAAACGGCCAGACGGTGGAGGTCACGGTGGTGAAGGAAGGCGGGCCGTCGCGCGACTGGCTGAATGCCGAGCTGGGCTATCTGGTCAGCCACCGTGCCCGCTCCAAAGTGCGCGCCTGGTTTAATGCGCTGGCAATGGATGAGACCGTGGCCAAAGGCCGTGAAGCGGTTGAAAAACTGCTGCAGCGCGGCGGTAAAACCGCCATCAAGCTGGAAGACCTGGCCACACAATTGGGCTTTAATTCCGCCGATGAGCTGTTTGAAGTCGTCGGCAAAGACGAATTTTCGCTGCGCAACATCGAAAATCTGCTGCGCCCGCCAGAGCCCGCGCCGGTCGATGACGATCAACTGCTGCTCAAAAAACCGCGCAGCACCGCCAACCCGACCAAAGGCGGCGTGCTGGTGGTGGGCGTGGATTCGCTCATGACGCAACTGGCCAAATGCTGCAAACCGGCGCCGCCGGATGCGATTTGCGGTTTTGTCACTCGCGGCAAGGGCGTCAGCATACATCGCACCGATTGCTCCAATCTGCGCGAAATGGTGGCCAAGAATGGCGAGCGCGTGATAGAGGTGCAATGGGGCCAGCGCAAGGCCACGGACCATGCTGTTTACCCCGTGGATGTGGCGATTGAAGCGACTGACCGGCAGGGCCTGCTGCGCGATATTTCCGAGGTGTTTACCAAAGAAAAAATGAACGTCATTGGCGTACAGACCCAATCCATACGGGGTTCTGCCTGGATGACCTTCACGGTGGAGGTCTCCGACTCCGGCCGACTCGTCAAGGTGCTGGGCATCGTGGCCGAGCTGGCGGGCGTGCGCTCGGTGCGCCGACGTTAAATTTGAATCGGCACAATCCGAACTGACAGTCAAGAACCTCAACAAGCAAAGGACTCCTATGGCCTCCGGAAAAATTCTCGTCGCCCAAGGCGGCGGTCCCACCGCCGTTATCAACCAGTCGCTCGTCGGCGTGGCGCTGGAAGCCAGGCGCTTCGGGCAGATTGAGCGTATTTACGGTGCGCGCCACGGCGTGCGCGGTATCGTGAACGAAGACTTTGTTGACCTGACGCAGGAGACGCATCACAACCTGGAAATGGTGGCCAACACGCCTTCCAGCGCCCTGGGCTCCACCCGCGACAAGCCCGACCTGGCGTATTGTCAGGAGATTTTCAAGGTGCTGCAGGCGCACGAGATTGAGCATTTCTTCTACATCGGCGGCAACGACTCGTCGGACACCGTGCGCATTGTGAGCCTGGAGGCGCAAAAAGCGGGCTACCCACTGCGCTGCATCCACATCCCCAAAACCATTGACAACGACCTGGTAGGCAACGACCACACCCCCGGTTTCCCGTCTGCCGCCCGTTTTGTGGCGCAGGCCTTTGCTGGCGCCAATCTGGATAACGCGGCGCTACCCGGTGTGTATGTGGGCGTGGTGATGGGTCGCCATGCCGGATTTTTGACGGCCGCGTCTGCGTTGGGCAAGAAGTTCCCGGACGACGGCCCGCACCTGATTTACCTGCCTGAACGCACTTTTGTGCTGGAGAAATTCCTGGCCGACGTGAAGGCCACCTACGAGCGTTATGGCCGTTGCGTCATTGCCGTGTCCGAAGGCATTCACGATGCTTCCGGCGCGCCCATTGCCACCCTGCTGGCCAAAGACCTGGAGCACGATGCGCACGGCAATGTGCAACTGTCGGGCAACGGCGCGCTGGCCGATTTGCTGTGCGAAGAGATCAAGGCCAAACTCGGTATCAAGCGCGTGCGTGGCGACACGTTTGGCTACCTGCAGCGTTCATTTATCGGCTGCGTGTCGGACGTGGACCAGCGCGAAGCGCGTGAGGTGGGTGAAAAGGCGGTTCAGTTTGCGCTGTGGGGCGCCCGCAGCGGCTCGGTTGCCATCAAACGCACCGGGTTTTATTCGGTGGACTACGAACTGCTGCCGCTGGAGGCGGTGGCCGGCAAAACACGGGTGATGGAAGATGAATTTATTGCCGCCAATGGCACCGATGTGACCGACGCCTTCCGCATGTACCTGCGTCCCTTGCTGGGCTCCGGCATGCCCGATGCCTTCCGGTTACGCCATAACCCGGTGGCCAAGGTGCTGCACAAGTAAACCTTGACTTACCCTGCGCCCGGCTATCGCATGGATAGTTCTGGCGCACGGCTTGGTCGCTGATGCTTATTGGGTACCAAAAATCCGGTCGCCCGCATCGCCCAAGCCCGGCAGGATGTAGCCGTGGTCGCTGAGCTGGCGGTCAATCGCGGCGGTGAAAATTTGCACATCGGGGTGCGCTTTTTTCATGGTGGCAATGCCTTCCGGGCAGGTCAGCAGGCAGACAAACTTGATCGATTTGGGTTTCAGCACCTTGATGCGGTCAATCGCTGCCACGGCTGAATTACCGGTGGCCAGCATCGGGTCGACCACCACCACATCACGCTCCTGCATGTCTTTGGGCATCTTGAAGTAGTACTCCACCGGTTGCAAGGTGTTGGGGTCGCGGTACAGGCCAATATGACCCACGCGCGCCCCCGGCACCACCGTCAGCATGCCGTCCAGAATGCCGGTGCCAGCGCGCAGGATGGACACCAAGACCAGTTTTTTACCGTCGATGACCTTGGCGGTCATTTTTTCCAGCGGGGTCTCGATCTCGATGTCCTGCATGGGCATATCGCGCGTGACTTCGTAAGCCATCAACATGCTGATTTCGTTCAGCAGGGTGCGAAAGCTGTTGGTGCTGGCGTCTTTTTTGCGCATCAGCGTCAGCTTGTGCTGAACCAGCGGGTGGCTGACCAGCGTAACGTGTGGCGGGGTTGTGTTTAAGTTGCTCATGCGTGACCTTAATGAATAGGGAATGTTTTGTATGACTGGCGTCGTGTGAATTGGTTAAATTGCAAGCGACCGGCGTGTTGGCCCATCATTAGCGTTTGGCGCCGCCAAAGATGCTGCCGAGTACGCCGCGAATGATCTGGCGGCCGACTTCGCGCCCGACCGAGCTGGCCGCGCTGCGGATCAATTGCTCGCCTGCCGAGGTCCGCGTTCCGCGTGCACCGCCGCCAAAGATGGAGCCAATGCTGTCCAGCAGACCACCACCGGCCGGGGAGGCCTGTGCGGTGTCATTGCGCCCGTTAGAGGCCGTGGCGGCTGGATTGGTTGCCAATTTGGTCTCGGTGCGGCCTTTGATTTTTTCAAACGCCGATTCGCGGTCCAGCATTTTTTCATACACACCAGCCACGATGGAGTTCGCGATCAGGGCCTGCCGTTGCGCTGGTGTGATGGGGCCGATCTGGCTGGCCGGGGGCAACACGTAGACACGTTCGGTCACACCGGGCCGACCTTTTTCATCCAGAAAACTCACCAGCGCTTCGCCCACGGCCAGTTCGGTGATGGCGGCGCCAATGTCAAGTGCCGGGTTAGGTCGCATGGTGTCCGCCGCCGACTTGACGGCTTTCTGGTCACGCGGCGTGAAAGCGCGCAGGGCGTGCTGCACGCGGTTGCCCAGCTGGGCCAGCACTGAATCGGGAATATCCAGCGGGTTTTGTGTCACGAAAAACACGCCTACGCCTTTGGATCGCACCAGGCGCACCACCAGTTCGATGCGCTCTTGCAGCACTTTGGGGGCGTCGGCAAACAGCAAATGGGCTTCGTCAAAAAAGAACACGATTTTCGGTTTGTCGAGGTCGCCGACTTCGGGCAGTTGCTCAAACAACTCACTCAGCATCCAGAGCAGAAAGGTGGCGTAAAGCCGGGGCGAGTTCATCAGCTTGTCAGCCGCCAGCACATTGATCAGGCCGCGCCCGTCCGCGTCGGTTTGCATGAAATCTTCGATGTTGAGCATGGGCTCGCCAAAAAACTGGTCGCCGCCTTGGGACTCGATCTGCATCAGCCCGCGCTGAATGGCGCCAATGCTGGCGGCGCTGATGTTGCCGTATTCGGTCGTGAACTCGGAGGCGTTGTCGCCCACCAGCTGGCACATGGCGCGCAGGTCTTTCATGTCCAGCAGCATCAGGCCGTCGTCGTCGGCAATCTTGAACACCAGTTGCAACACGCCCGCCTGGGTCTCGTTCAGGTTGAGCATGCGCGCCAGCAAGAGCGGCCCCAGATCACTGACGGTGGCGCGCACCGGGTGGCCTTGTTCGCCAAACACGTCCCACAAAGTCGTGGGGAAAGCGCTGAATTCGGGCGTTTCGAGGGCTCTTTCTTTCAGCACTTTGGCTAGTTTGTCGCCTAAAACCCCGGCTTGCGAGATGCCGGTGAGGTCGCCCTTGATGTCGGCCATGAACACCGGCACGCCGATGCGCGAAAACCCCTCGGCCATGGTTTGCAGCGTGATGGTTTTGCCGGTGCCGGTGGCGCCGGTGATGAGGCCGTGGCGGTTGGCTTTGTCCGGGCGCAGAAAGCATTGGGTGGCGCCGTGCTGCGCAATCAGGATCGGTTCAGACATAGGATTCTCAAAAAGTACAATTCAGACCGTAGCGTAACGAACTTTTGAAGGATTCCCCGTGGCAGGACACAGTAAATGGGCCAATATTCAGCACCGTAAAGGTCGTCAGGACGTAAAACGGGGCAAGATTTGGACACGTATCATCCGTGAAATCACGGTGTCAGCCCGTGCCGGTGGCGGTGATCTGGCCATCAACCCGCGTCTGCGTCTGGCGGTGGAGCGGGCCAAGGCCGCCAACATGCCGGCCGACCGCGTCAAGTACAACATCGACAAAGCCACCGGCAACCAGGAAGGTGTGCATTACGAAGAAATTCGTTATGAAGGCTACGGCATTGGTGGCGCCGCCATTCTGGTCGACACCATGACCGACAACAAGGTGCGCACGGTGGCTGAAGTGCGCCACGCTTTCTCCAAGTACGGCGGCAACATGGGCACCGAAGGTTCGGTGGTGTTCCAGTTCAAACATTGCGGCCAGCTGATTTTTGCGCCTGGCACGAATGAAGACAAGGTCATGGAAGTGGCGCTGGAGGCGGGTGCCGAAGACGTCATCACCGATGACGACGGCGCGATTGAAGTGTTGACCGCCTATGCCGATTTTGAAACGGTCAAAAATGCGCTGGAAGCTGCGGGCTTAACGCCTGAAATGGCGGAGGTCACCATGCGCCCGGAAAACCCGATTGAGCTCACCGGTGACGACGCCGTGCGCATGCAAAAGCTGCTTGATGTCCTTGAAGAACTCGACGACACGCAAGCTATTTATCACAACGCCCAAATAGACAGTGCTGCACTATGAGAATTCTTGTAATAGGCGGCGGTGGCCGTGAACATGCTTTGGCCTGGAAACTGGCGCAATCGCCCAAGGTGCGCAAGCTTTTTGTGGCCCCGGGCAACGGCGGTACGGCACTGGATGCCCGCTATGAAAATGTCAACATCACCGATGTGCATGAGTTGCGCGTCTGGGCGATTGAGCAAAAAATAGAACTCACCGTGGTGGGGCCTGAGGCGCCGCTGGCGGCGGGTGTGGTGGATGAATTTCGCAAGCACGGCCTGCGCGTGTTTGGCCCGACGGCTGCTGCTGCCCAGCTGGAGAGTTCCAAGGCGTTTTCCAAGGCGTTCATGAAACGGCATGGCATTCCCACGGCGGAATACGAGACTTTCACAGACGC
>CAJAFJ010000412.1 GCA_903938955.1 uncultured beta proteobacterium
CACCCACCACGCCGAGGCGCACGCGCCCATTGCGGCGATTGCACGCTTGTCTGGCGGCTTGCCCGCATTCGGCATTGTGGCGGCGGTGTTGGGGGTGGTGAACACCATGGGCTCGGTCGGGCAACCTCCGGCGGTGCTGGGCGGCATGATTGCCTCGGCCTTGGTCGGCACCTTTTTGGGGATTTTGCTGGCCTACGGCGTGGTGGAACCGCTGGGGGGTCTGCTGGAACAGAAAACTGAAGACGCCTCCAAAGAATTTCAATGCATCAAGACCACGCTACTGGCCAGCATGCAGGGTTACAACCCGTCTACCGCCATTGAGTTTGGGCGCAAGGTGCTCTTCTCCACCGAACGCCCCACTTTCTCAGAGCTTGAAAGCCATGTGCGCGGTAAAAAATAAGATCACAGCAGGCTGATATGGCGACCGACGCTAAAAAGCTACAACCGATCATCGTCAAGCGGGTCAAAAAGGGTGGCCACGCCGTGCATGGTGGTGCCTGGAAAATCGCCTACGCTGACTTCGTGACGGCCATGATGGCGTTTTTCTTGTTGATGTGGCTGCTGGGCTCCACGTCAGAGGGTGACAAAAAGGGCTTGTCGGATTACTTCTCGGCGCCGCTCAAAGTGTCCATGATGGGCGGTAGCGGCGCGGGCGCCAGCAACAGTGTTATCACGGGCGGGGGTTCAGACCTGACTCAAAAAAGCGGCCAGTCACGCCGAGGCAACGACGGGACCGACCCCATTTCAAAGAAAATGATGGCAGAAGCCATGAAGGCCGAGGTGGCCAAGCAGGATGCCAAAAAGCTGGCCGCGCTGAGTGCCAAAATAAGTTCGGTCATTTCAAACAACCCCAAACTGGCCGAATACAGCTCGCAAATCAGACTGGAGACCACGCCCGATGGTCTGCAAATTCAAATTGTGGATGACCAAAAACGGCCCATGTTTGACAGCGGCAGCGCATCCGTCAAGCCCTATATGCATGACATCTTGCGTGAAATTGGCACGGCCTTGAACGATGTTGAAAACAAGATCAGCCTGGATGGTCACACCGACCGATCGCCTTACAGCAACGCCGATCGGGGCTACAGCAATTGGGAGTTGTCCGCCGACCGGGCCAACGCAACGCGGCGGGAACTGGTCGCCGCGGGCATGCCTGATGCCAAACTGGCGCGGGTGGTGGGCTTGTCATCGAGCATCTTGCTGGATACGACCAATCCGATGAGCCCGGTCAACCGAAGAATCAGTATCATTGTGATGACTCGTGAAGCCGAAGAGCGGTTGATGGGCTCGGGGCGCTCCCCGGTCGCATCCCCCCCCGAACCGGCCGCAGGCATTACACCGGCAGTCAGCCAACAGCATTGAGATCGCATGATTTCCTACCTATTAGTCGTCCAGACAAACGCCATTGAAAGGGTGTCACATGGCAAATGAGCTTCGTTTTTTGGTCGTCGATGATTTCTCCACCATGCGGAGAATCGTTCGCAACCTGCTAAAAGAAAGTGGTTACACCGAGGCCGATGAGGCCGAAGATGGTGTGGTCGCACTGCAAAAATTGCGCAACAGCACGTTTGACTTTGTCGTGAGCGATATCAACATGCCCAATATGAACGGGTTTCAGTTGCTCTCGGAAATCAAAAAGGATGAAAAGCTCAAGCACATCCCGGTGTTGATGGTGACCGCGGAAGCCCGCAAGGAAGACATCGTGATGGCGGCGCAGCAAGGTGCGGCGGGTTACATCGTCAAACCCTTTACCAAGGCCACCTTGGAAGACAAGGTCAGCCTGATTCTCACCAAGCTGGGATTGAAGACATGACAACACCATTGGACACCCCTGGCACGGGCACGGCGGGGACGGCCGATGTGCATAAATCCATCGGCATGCTGACGCGCCAATTGCATGACTCCCTCAACGGACTGGGCCTGACTGCCAAGGTCAAAGACTGGGCCGGTGATTTACCGGATGCCAGAAGCCGCCTCTCTTACATCGCCCGTCTCACCGGTGAAGCCGCTGAAAAAGTGCTGAACCGGGTGGATATGGCCAAAGCGCAGCACGACCACATTGCTGCCGAAACCCGGCGTATTGGCGCACTGATTGTGAAAGACCCGGTTGCCGCGGTGGCCAAGGGCCATGTGATGAACTTCATCTCCGATGTCGAGGTGTCGACCAAGGAGATTGACCTGCACCTGACTGAAATCATGATGGCGCAGGACTTTCATGATCTCACCGGCCAGGTCATCGCCAAGGTGGTCAACCTGGCGGCCAGTATTGAAGAGCAACTGATCAAGCTGCTGATCCAGACCGCGCCGCCCGAGACGGCGGTCAAAGCGCCCGTCGTGGCAGCGCCCATCGCCCATACGCCGATCTTGCACGGCCCGGTGGTCAACCCGGAAGGCAACCCGGATGTGGTGACGGGCCA
>CAJAFJ010000413.1 GCA_903938955.1 uncultured beta proteobacterium
GCTCCAGCTCGACAAAGGCTGCTCTGGCGTCGATGTACTGACGTGCAGCATCTGGATCAATTTCCAAATTTTCCAAGTTAAATATCATTTTTAAATTTTACTTGGAAAGAACACTTGAGCAACGCGTAAATCTAGCGGCAAACAACAGGCCTATCGCCAACCAGATATCCAGGCCTCCAAGCGCCGTGCTTGCGGATTCGCGATGACGGCTCCGAGTCATTGACTATATCCAATGGGTAATCCCCCGGCTTTTGCAGGCGGTGAGGCAAAATCATTAACTTAATAGTGATTGGAGTAACCAATGCAAAGAATAACCCTTGAACCAGGCAAGCGCGGTGGTCGGCCATGTGTGCGCGGACTGCGCATCACGGTGTATGACATCTTGTCAATGCTATCCAGCGGCATGACGCAGCAGGAAATTTTGGATGATTTTCCTGAATTGGAGCCAGAGGATGTTTTGGCGGTGCTGTCCTTCGCTGCAGACCGCGAGCACAAGGTTTACTCACTGGCTACACAATGAAGCTCTTGCTGGACGAGAACCTGTCCCGCAGACTAATTCCGTTTCTTCAGCATGACTATCCCGATAGCTCCCAAGTGGTGCTGCTGGGACTGGAATCGGCGTCCGATAGTGTGGTCTGGCAAACTGCTAAAGATCACGACTTTGTCATCGTCACTCGCGACGCCGATTTTGAAGAACTCTCTCTGGTCTGGGGACAGCCGCCCAAGGTGATTTGGCTCAAGACTAAAAATCAGTCCCGCGCGGCCACCCTGAAAATTCTTTTGAACCACAGGCTGATGATCGAAGAAGCCTTGCTGTGTCATGGGCAGGCTTGTGTTGAAGTTTCCATAGTTGGGGACAACACATGAATATGATGGCTTGGCGCAGGCCTTCATCATTGCCCGCGGCTACGCATGGCTTGACACCTGATTAATTGGGGTCAGATTCCAATTAATGACTCACTACCCCAGCGCGTCATTCACCTGGTCATGAAACTCGGCCAGACTGACGGCGGCGCCAATCTCACGCGGCAAGGCGTCGCGTACCGAAAAAACACCCATGATTTTCCCAGCCGAGGAGACGATCGGCAGATGCCGAAAGCCGCGCTCAATCATGATCAGCACCGCATCCGACACCAGCACCTCGGGCGCAACACAATAAGGGTTGCGCGTCATCACGTCGGCCACCCGGGTTGTCTGGGGGTCGAGCGCCTTGGCCAGCACCCGCGTCATCAAATCACGCTCGGTGACAATGCCCAGCAAAGTGCCCGGGGCCTCAACAATCAGCACACTGCCGCAGTTGGCCCGGGTCATGGTGCAGGCGGCATCCCAAATGCTGGCCTGCGGGCCCAGGCTGATGACATGCCGTTGCGACATGGATTTAAAAACGGTGCGTTCAGGCATGGTGCGACCTCCGATGGTTCTAGCGCAGGGATGCGTTGATCTTGTCCAGGGCTGCGGCCCCCGGGCAAAGCTGACGGGCATTCATGGTGTTGAGCGGTTGGCCGCTGGTGTTCAGCGAAGTGTGCAAATCGGTGGCCAGCGGGTCGATGTAGAGCAAACCGGTCACGATTTCGCCCCGGGACTGGTGCTCGTTCATGTAGTTCATGGCGGCGTAGCGGTCGGTCGGGTCGTAATCCGGGTGCAACTTGCGCAAGCGCAACAGGGAGCCATCGTGCTGTGGCACCTCGACCAACTCGCCAGGCGCGTACTCGGCCGTGATTTCACTGTGTTGCGGCATGAAGTCGATGCGGCTCACGGCGTCGTTGTGCTGGCGCACGTAGTCGTAGCTCTTGGTGCTGCCGCTGTGGTTATTGAAGGTCACACAGGGGCTGATGACGTCGATAAATGCCGCGCCGCCATGCGCCATGGCGCCCTTAATCAGCGGCACCAGTTGTGCCTTGTCGCCCGAGAAGCTGCGCGCCACGTAGGTAGCCCCCAATGGCAGGGCGATGCCCACCAGATCGACCGGGCTGTCGCTGTTGATGACACCCTTCTTGCTCTTGGAGCCGCGGTCTGCGGTGGCGGAGAACTGCCCCTTGGTCAAGCCATAAACCCCGTTGTTTTCCACGATATAGGCCATGCACACACCGCGGCGCATGGCGTTGGCAAACTGGCCCAGACCAATCGAGGCGGAATCGCCATCGCCCGACACCCCTAAATACAAAAGATCACGATTGGCCAGATTGGCCCCGGTCAGCACCGAAGGCATGCGCCCGTGCACCGTGTTGAAGCCGTGTGAGGCACCCAAAAAATAGTCCGGCGTCTTGGAACTGCAGCCAATGCCCGAGAGCTTGGCAACGCGGTGCGGTTCAATATCGAGCTCCCAGCAGGCCTGAATAATGGCGGCTGAAATCGAATCGTGCCCGCAGCCCGCACACAGGGTGGAGATGCGGCCTTCATAGTCGCGGCGGGTGTAGCCGACCTTGTTGGTAGTCAGCGTGGGGTGGTGCAGCCGGGGTTTGGCAATGTAGGTCATACAACTTCCTTCTGCGAATTCACACTTTGGCGAATGGCACGGGCAATGAAGCGTGCGGTGATGGGCGTGCCGTCGTAGTGCAGCACACGCACCAGCTGCGCCGGGTCGATATCGAGTTCATTCACCAGCATGGTGTGCATTTGGGCGTCGCGGTTTTGCTCCACCACAAATACCTTGTCATGTGCGGCGATGAAGCGGCGGACCGAATCGGGAAACGGGAACGCCCGCAAGCGCAGGGCATCCAGATGCAGGCCCTCCGTGTCAAGCACATCCAGTGCCTCGCGCATGGCCGGGCTGGTGGAGCCGAAGTAAATCACGCCCAGCGGTGTTTTTTGGGCGGCCTGGCGCAGCACCGGTTGCGGCACCAGATCGGCGGCTGTTTTGAACTTGCGCAGCAAGCGTTCCATGTTGTAGATGTAGTCCGGGCCGCGTTCCGAGTAGCGCGCATAAGGGTCACGGGTCGTGCCGCGCGTGAAAAAAGCGCCTTTGGTCGGGTGCGTGCCAGGCAGTGTGCGCCACGGAATGCCGTCACCATCCACATCCTTGTAACGGCCAAAATCCTTGCCCGCTTCCAGTTCGGCAGCGCTCATGACCTTGCCCCGGTCGTAATCGCGGGCGTCGTCCCAGACAAAGGGTTTGCACAGGCGCTGGTTCATGCCGATGTCCAGATCGGTCATCACAAAAATCGGAGTCTGCAGTCGTTCCGCCAAGTCCAGTGCGGCCGCAGATTGCTCAAAACACTCAAACGGGTCCTGCGGAAACAGCAGCACATGCTTGGTGTCGCCGTGCGAGGCATAGGCGCAGCAGATCAGGTCGGATTGCTGGGTGCGCGTGGGCATACCAGTAGACGGCCCGCCGCGCTGCACGTTGATGATGGTGACCGGTATTTCGGCAAAGTAGGCCAGGCCAATGAACTCGGTCATGAGCGACACACCCGGCCCGGAGGTGGCGGTAAATGCCCGTGCCCCATTCCAGCCCGCGCCGACCACCATGCCGATGGAGGCCAACTCATCCTCGGCCTGCACGATGGCGAAATTATTCTGCCCGGTGTCCGGGTCGACCCGGAACTTGTCGCAATATTTTTGAAACGCCTCCGGCACCGAGGATGAGGGCGTGATCGGATACCAGGCAGCCACGGTGGCCCCGCCATAGATGCAGCCCAGCGCGGCGGCACTGTTGCCGTCGGTAAATATCTGGTCACCCACTTTGTCGGCCTGTTGCACGCGAATGCCCAGCGGTGCCGCAAGGTGCGTCTTGACATAGTCGCGCCCCAAATGCAGGGCTTTGATGTTGGAATCAAGCAGACGCTCCTTGCCTTTGTACTGCTCGGCAAAAAGCTTCTCGAACACCGCTGCATCCACATCCAGCAAGACCGACAAGGCGCCCACATAGATGATGTTCTTGAACAACTGGCGTTGACGCGGTTCGGCATATGCGGCGTTGCTGATGTCGGTCAGGGGAATGCCAATAACGTGCACATCCTCACGAAATTTTGACGCGGGAATCGGCCGTGTGCTGTCATAAAACAGGTAACCGCCGGGTTCGATCTCGGCCACATCGGCGTCCCAGGTCTGGGGGTTCATCGCCACCATCATGTCCACGCCGCCACGCCGTCCGTGGTAGCCCTTTTCACACACCCGTGCCTCGTACCAGGTGGGCATGCCCTGAATGTTGCTGGGGAAGATGTTGCGCGGACTCACCGGCACACCCATGCGCATCACCGCCTTGGCAAACAACTCGTTGGCCGACGCTGAACCTGAACCGTTGACGTTGGCAAACTTGATGACAAAGTCATTAATGGCTTCAATACGTTTCATGCTTTTCCAATCAGTTGGGGACAGGGCTTGCTCACGGCGTGTAGCGTCGGACTGTCCCGCAAGGCTATTAATTTTTATCACGGCAACCCGGACCGGCCTGGGTCGTGTTCAGTAAAAACTTCTGCATGTCCCACGCCCCGGTGGGGCAACGCTCGGCACACAGACCGCAGTGCAGACAAACATCCTCGTCCTTGACCATGACGCGACCGGTTTTGAGCTCGGCGGACACATACAAATCCTGCTCGGTTTGAAGCGCAGGGGCTTTCAGCCGGGTGCGTAAATCCGTTTCATCACCATTGAGCGTGAAGGTGATGCAGTCCATCGGGCAAATGTCCACACAGGCATCGCACTCAATGCAGGTGTCGCGGTTGAACACGGTTTGAACGTCGCAATTGAGGCAGCGGCTGGCCTCCTTGAAAGCGGTCGCCGCATCAAAGCCCAGCTCCACTTCCACGCGGATATTGGCCAGCGCCATCTCGGCAGCCGCCCAGGGCACCTTGGAGCGCGTGTCGTCAGACACATCATTGTGGTAGCTCCACTCGTGAATACCCATTTTCTGGGACATCAGCTTGGTTCTGGGGGACGGGCGCACGGTCACTGCTTCGTCATTCAGAAAACGGTCAATGGAGACAGCGGCTTCGTGCCCTTGCGCGACGGCGGTGATGATGTTCTTGGGGCCAAAGGACGCATCGCCGCCAAAGAAAACCTGCGGCAGCGTGGATTGAAATGTGTCCTTGCCCAGCACCGGCAGGCCCCAGCGGTCAAACTCGATACCGCTGTCGCGCTCGATCCACGGGAACGCATTTTCCTGACCCACCGCCACCAGCACTTCGTCGCATTCAAAAAACACATCCGGCGCGCCCGTGGGCACCAGACTGCGACGGCCCTGGTCGTCATACACGGCGTTCACCACCTCAAAGGTCATGCCGAGCAGCTTGCCGTCCTGGTGCTGAAAGCTTTTGGGTACGTGGCAATTGATGATGGGAATGCCTTCATGGACGGCGTCTTCTTTCTCCCAGGGCGAGGCTTTCATCTCGTCAAAGCCGCTGCGCACAATGACTTTCACATCTGAGCCGCCCAGTCGCCGCGCGGAGCGGCAGCAGTCCATCGCCGTATTGCCACCACCCAGCACGATCACACGGGGCGGCACGCTGGTGATGTGGCCGAACGACACCGAAGCCAGCCAGTCAATGCCGATGTGAATGTGGGCTGCAGCGTCCTGGCGCCCCGGCACCTCCAGATCGCGTCCCCGGGGTGCACCGCTGCCGACAAACACGGCGTCATACCCTTGCGTCAGCAAAGCTTGCATGGACGCCACGCGCTGGTTATTTTTGAACTCAACCCCCAGATCAAGGATGTAGCCGGTTTCTTCATCAATCACCGATTCAGGCAGGCGGAACCGGGGGATTTGCGAGCGGATGAAGCCGCCCGCCTTGGCCTCGCCGTCGAATACCGTCACCGCGTAACCCAGCGGTGCCAGGTCGCGTGCCACCGTGAGAGATGAGGGGCCGGCACCGATACAGGCAACACGCTTGCCGTTGCACGGCGCCACAGCGGGCATGCGTGCCTTGACATCGTCTTTGTGGTCTGCAGCCACCCGCTTGAGCCGACAAATCGCCACCGGTTCAGGCGTCTCGCCATTGTTTTCTTCAACCCGGCCACGACGGCAAGCCGGCTCGCAAGGCCGGTCGCAGGTGCGCCCCAGAATGCCTGGAAACACGTTCGACACCCAATTGATCATGTAGGCATCGCTGTAGCGACCCTGGCCAATCAGGCGGATGTATTCGGGAACAGGGGTGTGGGCCGGGCAGGCCCATTGACAATCGACGACCTTGTGAAAATAGGTCGGGTGGGTCACATTGGTTGGCTGCAAGTGGGTCTCCTCAGTCCGGGTGGCTCCGCATGTGCGAATTGGACTGAAATAGTCTCACCTGAGACTCGAAAAGATACCCTCGGGTTTACCCCCTGGAGCGGCCTGAAATTGCATCAACTATTGATGCAACTCAAACTCCGACCCATGCGTCAGCGGCGCCGGCAAGCCTCCGCTTTAAGCTTTAAGCTTTAAGCCGCTGCCAGATTTTTGTAAACACCACAACCGATGAACAAATCGTCCACCTGCTGAACATACGACATTTTGGTTTGCACGCGGCCGCTCACCGGGTTGGTGATGTCATATTCCACCCAGCCCGGCTCCATAGAAGCTTGTTGGATGATGGAATCAACCAAGCCGTCGCCATCAATCCCGGCAATGTCCTGCACCCGGGTACCGACCTTGGCCGGGTTGCCGCCAAACGCCAGATAGGTGCCGTGACGGTCGAGTGCAAACATGTACATGTCGCGGTCAAAAAAGCACTTATCGGCCTGCGTCAGGTCGCGCACAAAGGTATCGCGCGACCCACACTGGCGGCGGTAGTCGACAGCACGCTCGACCAGCGCCAAGGCCTCTTCGGCCGTCCCTTGCTGCAACTTGAAGACCGCCACCGCATCAGACAGCGTCGAGGCGCGCACCTCCAGGTCATTGGCCTGCATGACAGCACGCTCAACCAGCGCTGCATTTTGCTGGGTGATTTCATCCAGCTGGCGAACAGCGGACGAGATTTCGGTCAAGCCCGTGCTTTGCTCGGCGCTGGAGGCCGAGATTTGCGACATATTGGCCGCCACCCCCCGAATGCCCTCCACCACCTGCGTGATGTTGAGGCCCGCCTTGCGGATTTGTGCCACACCGGTAGCCACCTGGGCAGAAGACGCGCCGATCAACTGGCGAATTTCCTTGGACGAGGCCGCCGAGCGTTGCGCGAGTGAACGCACCTCGCTGGCCACCACAGCAAAGCCACGGCCCGACTCACCGGCGCGCGCGGCCTCCACCGCTGCGTTGAGCGCCAGAATATTGGTCTGAAATGCCAAGCCGTCAATCACACCAACGATCTCATCCATTCGCTTGGTGCTGGACTGAATCGCCTCGACCGAGCCAATGGCCTCGGCCATGGCCTGTGCGCCGTTCTCAGCCACATCACGAACATTACCGGCCATGACGGCCGATTGCTGCGCCGCCCGCGCATTGTCTTGCACGGTCGACGACAACTCCTGCACACTGGCCGCCGTTTGTTCCAGGCTGGCGGCTTGCTGCTCGGTGCGGTCTGACAAAGCCCGGTTGCCGTGCGCCAGACTGCCACCGGCGCTGGACACCAGGGCCGAGTTGCTGCGCACGCTGGCCACCATGGCGGAGAAATTATTCGCCATGGCGTCCATCGCCGTTGACATTCGGGCCAACTCATCCTTGCCTTCAATGCGCCTGCGCTGGCCCAGGTTGCCCATCGCCGTCTGCTGCATGCCGGCCAGCATCTGGCGTAAATCGACAATAAAACTGATGTGAAAAGCCAGCAAGAAATAGAGCATGACCAGCACGCACAAGCCACTGCCGAGCGTGGTCAGCCAAAATAAGCTCTGGGTCGCATCCACCCGGGTCTGCAAGCGCTGCTTGGCGGCAGCCACCGCCGAACGCTGGAACTCGGTCACGGTCTCGATGGTTTGCGTGCCGGCCTGAAAAAAGGCCTGCGAGTCACCCTGGGTGGCGTCAGGCGCGAACTGCTCGCGCGCAAATTTGGCAAAACTGGCACTGGCTTGTACCGCTTTGTCAGCCTGCGGGTCAGACACGCCAAAGTCTTTCATCAAGACCAGTGAATATTGAATGTCGCGACCCAACCGGTCCAGGCTATCAAGCTGGGTCCGCACGCGCGAGACACTGGCGACATCCAGCGTAGGCTGGCTTAGCAGACCCGCGCCTTGACCACGCAACTTGCCCAGCTGCTCGGTCCAGGGGTTGGTGCGCGACACCACCATGTCAATCAACATGTAAGTGGCCGGA
>CAJAFJ010000414.1 GCA_903938955.1 uncultured beta proteobacterium
CAGTGCTGGATTCAGGGCAATGAGGGTGGCCCCGTCGGTAGCGGCAACCCCATTCTGGCGATTCACGACGTCGGCGCCGGGGGCTTGAGCAACGCCTTCCCTGAGCTGACCAACGACGCCGGGCGCGGTGCCCGTTTTGATTTGCGTGCGATCAAGCTGGAAGAAAGTGGCATGGCACCGAAAGAAATCTGGTGCAACGAAAGCCAGGAGCGCTACGTGCTGGCGATTGCGCCCGAATCCCTCGATTTGTTCACCGCCCTCTGTGAGCGCGAGCGCTGCCCGTTTGCCGTGATCGGCGTGGCGACCGAAGCGCGTCAGCTGGAACTGGTCGATGCCGGTCAAGAATCTCCTGTCGATATGCCGATGAACGTGCTGCTGGGCAAGCCGCCCAAAATGCACCGCGACGTGAAAACCGTGGCGCGCACCTTTGTCCCGGTCAACCTGACCGGCGTGGACTTGCAAAAAGCCTGTATTGACGTGCTGGCCAGCCCCACGGTGGCGTCCAAGCGCTTTTTGATCACCATTGGCGACCGTTCCGTGGGCGGCTTCAGCCACCGCGACCAGATGGTCGGCCCGTGGCAAGTGCCGGTAGCTGACTGCGCCGTGACGTTGGCCGACTACAAAGGCTTCGCTGGTGAAGCCATGAGCATGGGTGAGCGCACACCGCTGGCCACCGTGAATGCGCCTGCGTCCGGTCGCATGGCCGTGGCCGAAGCCATCACCAACTTGCTGGCGGCGCCGTTTGAGTTGTCGCGCGTCAAGCTGTCCGCCAACTGGATGGCCGCTTGCGGCGAGCCCGGTGAAGACGCCGCGCTCTACGCTACGGTGAAAGCTGTAGGGCTGGAACTGTGCCCGGCCTTGGGCATTTCGATCCCGGTGGGCAAAGATTCACTCTCCATGCGCACGCAGTGGAAAGATGAGGCCGGCGCCAAAAAAGTGACCTCGCCCGTGTCCTTGATCGTGACCGCCTTCGCCACCCTGGCCGATGTGCGTGGCACGCTGACGCCCCAACTCAACGCGCTTGAGGACACCACACTGGTGCTGATCGACCTGGGTCGTGGCCAAAACCGCATGGGCGGCAGCATGCTGGCGCAAACGCTGGGCCAGATGGGCGACGAAGTGCCTGATCTGGACCACCCGCAAGACCTGGTGAACATGGTTAACGCCGTGAACGCCATGCGCGCGCAGGGCCAAATTCTGGCCTACCACGACCGCAGCGATGGCGGCCTGTTTGCCACCGCCGTGGAAATGGCATTTGCCGGCCATGTCGGCGTGACGCTCAATGTGGACATGCTCGTCACCGAAGGTGACGGCATCACCGACAGCCGCGCCGACCATGGCGATAGCAAAAACTGGGCGGGCCAGGTCAGCGCCCGCCGCGAAGAACTCACCCTCAAAGCCCTGTTCAACGAAGAACTCGGCGCCGTGCTGCAAGTGCGCACCGCGCAGCGCAGCGAAGTCATGCAAACCTTGCGCGAGCATGGCCTGAGCAAATACAGCCATATCGTGGGCAAGACCCGCCCAGCTGACTCCACCATTCAGGCCGGTGTCGGTGAAGTGCAAGTCTGGCGCGACGCCAAAGCGGTGTTCAGCGCCAAATTGCAAGACCTGCACCAGGTTTGGGACGCCACCAGCTGGAAGATTTGCCAGTTGCGCGACAACCCGGCCTGCGCCGATGCTGAACATGCCGCTGCCGGTGAGCCATCAGACCCCGGCATGCACACGCATCTGATCCTGCCGAGTGCCAACACACCAGTCAGCCCCGCCTTGATGTTGTCCCGCCCCAAAGTGGCAGTCCTGCGCGAGCAGGGCGTCAACTCGCATGTGGAAATGGCCTATGCCTTCACCGAAGCCGGTTTTGAAGCGTTTGACGTTCACATGACCGACCTGCAAAGCGGTCGCGCCAACCTGGCCGACTTCAAGGGCGTGGTGGCGTGCGGTGGTTTCAGCTATGGCGACACGCTCGGTGCCGGCATTGGCTGGGCGCGCTCCATCACCTTTAACCCCGGTTTGGCAGATCAGTTCAAAGACTTCTTTGGCCGCGCCGACACCTTCGGGCTGGGTGTGTGCAATGGTTGCCAGATGTTTGCTGAGTTGGCCGACATCATCCCCGGCGCACAAGACTGGCCGCGCTTCACCACCAACCAGAGCGAGCG
>CAJAFJ010000415.1 GCA_903938955.1 uncultured beta proteobacterium
CATCTCGCCCAGACCTTTGAAGCGGCTGATGCTCCAAGCGGTTTCGCGCACGCCTTCTTTGCGCAGTTTTTCAAGAATAGCGGTCAGCTCGCCTTCATCCAGTGCGTAGGCTTTGGAGGCTGGTTTTTTGCCCCGCGCGGGGGCATCGACACGGAACAAGGGGGGCCGTGCCACGAACACATGGCCGGTTTCAATCAGCTTGGGGAAATGTCTGAAAAACAGGGTCAGCAACAGCACTTGAATGTGCGAGCCATCCACATCCGCGTCCGACAAAATGCACACCTTGCCATAACGCAGACCGCTTAAATCCGGCGAATCATTCGGGCCATGCGGGTCAACACCAATCGCCACCGAAATATCGTGAATTTCGGTATTGGCGAACAGCCGATCGCGCTCCACCTCCCAGGTGTTGAGCACTTTGCCCCGCAGCGGTAAAACGGCCTGACTTTCTTTGTCGCGCCCCATTTTGGCGCTGCCACCCGCCGAGTCGCCCTCGACCAGAAACAGTTCGTTCTGGGCCAGATCGCGACTTTCGCAATCGGTCAGCTTGCCAGGCAGTACGGCGACGCCGGAGCCCTTGCGCTTCTCGACTTTCTGGCCCGCTTTTTGGCGGACTTGAGCCGCCTTGATGGCCAGCTCAGCCAGCTTTTTGCCATGCTCCACGTGCTGGTTCAGCCACAACTCCAGGCTGGGGCGCACGAAGCTGGACACCAGTCGCACGGCGTCGCGCGAGTTCAGACGCTCCTTGATCTGCCCCTGAAACTGCGGGTCGAGCACCTTGGCTGAGAGCACATAACTGGCACGGGCAAACACGTCTTCCGGCAACAATTTAACGCCCTTGGGTAACAGGGAATGCAGCTCGATAAAGCTTTTGACGGCGGTAAACAAGCCGTCACGCAGACCGCTTTCATGGGTGCCGCCGGCGCTGGTCGGAATCAGATTGACATAGCTCTCGCGCACCGGTTGCCCGTCTTCCGTGAAAGCTACACACCACGAGGCGCCTTCGCCTTCGGCAAAGCTGTCGCTGTTCGCGTCGGCAAACCCTTCGCCTTCCAGCACGGGAATCACCAACTCGCCGTTCAGCGTTTGGGTCAAATAGTCGCGCAAACCGCCTTTGAAAATCCAGGTTTGTGTTTCTTTGGTTTTCTCGGTCACCAGCGTGACGGTCACACCCGGCATCAGCACCGCCTTGCTGCGCAACAGGTGAACCAGTTGCGGCATGGGCAGGGCGACAGTTTCAAAATATTTGGCGTCGGGCCAAACGCGCACGGTGGTGCCGGACTTGCGGTCCCCCTCCCCGGCCTTGCGCACGGCCAAGGGTTCGATCACATCGCCCCCGGCAAACACCAGGCGCGCCACCATGCCTTCACGGTAGGTGGTGGCTTCAAGGCGGGTAGCCAGGGCATTGGTCACGCTGACGCCGACGCCATGCAGACCGCCCGAAAAGCTGTAGGCGCCGCCCTTGCCTTTGTCAAACTTGCCGCCGGCGTGCAGCTGGGTAAATACCAGCTCGATCACGGGCGCGTTTTCTTCCGGGTGCATGCCAAAGGGAATGCCCCGGCCGTCATCTTCAATACTGACCGAGCCGTCGGCGTGCAGCAGCACCTTGATCTTTTTGCCATGCCCGGCTAACGCTTCGTCGGCCGCATTGTCCAACACCTCCTGGATCACATGGAGCGTGTTGTCGGTGCGTGTGTACATGCCCGGGCGCTGCTTGACGGGCTCAAGGCCCTTCAGCACACGGATGGAGGATTCTGAATATTCGGGGGTGGGTTTGACAGCCATAGCGGCGGATTGTAGCGTTGCAGTCAGGCAAAACTGTACGTAATTACAGCCTCCAAAATGGCCTAATAAACCCACGCATCAGCCGCATCAGCAGATTGGCTATATTCAGATGATGTCAATTTCCACCAAAAAAATTTCCATGATGCAGGTTCTGGCCTGCGGTGCTGCGATCGTGACACTGTCCATGGGCATACGTCATGGCTTTGGCTTGTGGCTTCAACCCATCACCCAAAGCCAGGACTGGAGCCGCGAGACGTTTGCCTTTGCCATCGCGATTCAAAATCTGACCTGGGGCGTGTCCGGCATTTTTGCCGGCATGGCGGCCGACCGTTTTGGAGCCTTCCGGGTCATCGTGCTTGGGTCCATGCTCTATGCCCTGGGCTTGATGGGTATGTCGGTTGTCAGCACGCCCTGGCTGTTTACCGCCACGGCAGGCATCCTGATTGGCATGGCGCAGGCGGGCACGACCTATGCCGTCATTTACGGGGTGATTGGCCGCAACATTTCGGCGGACAAACGCTCCTGGGCGATGGGTGTGGCCGCCGCCGCCGGTTCATTCGGGCAATTTTTGATGGTGCCCATTGAGGGCTTTTTAATCAGCCATTTCGGCTGGCAAGAGGCGTTAATGATCCTGGGCCTGGCAGCATTGATGATGGTGCCACTGGCATGGGGCTTGCGCGAACCCGGCTTGAGTGCCAGCCACGCCGCCCGGCGCCAACAGAGCATTTTCCAGGCCCTGGTCGAAGCCTTCAAGTACCCCAGCTTTCAATTGCTCATGGCGGGCTACTTTGTGTGTGGTTTTCAGGTCGTTTTCATTGGCGTTCACATGCCGAGCTACCTGAAAGACAAAGGACTGTCGCCCGAGGTCGCCAGCTACGCGCTGGCCCTGATTGGTTTGTTCAATGTATTTGGAACCTACGCCGCCGGGGTGTTAGGGCAGAAGATACAGAAGAAAAATATCCTCGCCTTTATCTACCTGTCGCGTGCGATCGCGATCAGCGTGTTCCTGCTGGCGCCTCTGACGCCCATCAACGTCTACATTTTTTCTGGCGTCATGGGCCTGTTGTGGCTCTCGACCGTGCCGCCGACCAATGCCATGGTGGCGCAAATTTTTGGTGTGGCCCATTTGTCCATGCTCAGCGGTTTTGTTTTCTTTAGCCACCAGATTGGCTCATTTATGGGCGTGTGGCTCGGCGGCGTCTTGTATGACCGCACCGGCAGTTATGACCTGGTCTGGTACCTGGCCATTGCGCTCGGGGTTCTGGCAGCCCTGGTGAATTTGCCGATCAAAGAAAAGTCCATCGAACGCCAAGCCGACATGCAAGCGGCCTGAATCATGAAAATCGGGTACCAAATTTTGTTGTATGGCGTGGCTGTTGCTGTACTACTTAGCATTTTTGCGCTGTACACGCGGCCCGATTTTCTGTTCACACTGACCAACCAACTCTGGGGCTGTTTCTAATCATGTTAACGATGAATACAACGCCCTCGCACGGCACGGGCGCCGCCTCACCGTGGGTTCAACGCTGGTCGCACCTTGTGCCGCCCCGGGGCACGGTGCTTGACGTAGCGTGTGGGCAAGGCCGCCACATGCACTGGTTTGCACAAAGAGGCCATCCGGTCGTCGGCGTCGACCGATCCCCTGAGGCCGTGCAATCGGCCTCCCATTTCGGGGAAGCTGTTTTGGCAGATATCGAAAACGGGCCCTGGCCCTTGGTGTCGGCGGGGCAAGTACGGCAATTCGAGGCGATCATCGTCACCAATTACCTGTGGCGGCCGTTATTTCCGGTGATCATGCAAAGCTTGGCGCCTGGCGGCCTGCTGATTTACGAGACCTTTGCGCAAGGCAATGAAACCGTGGGCAAGCCCTCCAGACCCGATTTTTTATTGCGCCCGGCCGAGTTATGGCAAGCCTTCAGCCCGCTGCGTATTGTTGCTTTTGAAGAAGGGTTTCTTGACAACCCGCCCCGTTTCGTTCAGCGGATCACGGCACTGAAGCCAGCGTCGGCGGATATCGCCTCGCAGATACCTGCGCGATACACACTCTAGTTAGAATGTTCTTTTACTGTTAACCACCACTCGGACATGACCTCCTCAACCGGCCAAATCACAGGCAGCATCGTTGCACTCGTCACCCCCATGTTTGAAGACGGTAGTGTCGACTACCCCACACTGCGGAAACTCATCGACTGGCACATTCAGGAAGGCACTGATTGCATTGGCGTGGTCGGCACCACCGGTGAATCGCCCACCGTGAATGTTGAGGAACATTGCGAAATCATTCG
>CAJAFJ010000416.1 GCA_903938955.1 uncultured beta proteobacterium
CACCCGCACGCCCGGTGCGCCCGATGCGGTGGATGTAGTCCACGGCCGAACGCGGCAAATCAAAGTTCACCACCACCGGCAGTTGCGCAATGTCCAGCCCGCGTGCCGCCACGTCGGTGGCAATGATGACTTTAAGGCGCGATGCCTTGAAATCGGCCAGCACCTGCGTGCGCTTGCCTTGGCTTAATTCACCGTGAAACGGCTCGGCGTTGATGCGGGCCTTGCGCAGTTTGTCGGCAATCATCTCTGCGGCATGTTTGGTCGCCACAAACACCAGCACCCGGCTCCAGCGGTTCTCCGCCATCAGGTGGCGCAGCAACTGCGTGCGCCGCCCGGTATCGACTGCAATGGCGCGCTGCACGATGTCCGGTATGTTCTCAAGCGCGGGTAATACCTCGACCCGCACCGGATCGCGCAACAAGGTTTGCGCCAGCGCCTGCACCGCGGGCGGAAAGGTGGCCGAGAAAAACAGGTTCTGGTGCTTTTCAGGCAACAAGCGCAGGATGCGCCCGAGTTCTTCGGCAAAGCCCAGGTCAAACAGGCGGTCGGCTTCGTCCAGCACCAGCGTGCTGACGCTGCCGATGCTGAGCGCGTTTTTGTCCAGCAAATCCAGCAGGCGACCGGGCGTGGCGACCACGATGTCGGTACCGCCGCGCAAACGCATCATTTGCGGGTTGATGGAGACGCCGCCAAACACGATGGACACCTTCACCGCGCGCGTCATGTGCTCGGCCAGCTTGCGAATTTCTTCGCCGACCTGGGCGCACAGCTCACGCGTGGGCACCAGAATCAGCGCGGCCACGCGCCGGGGGCTCTCGAACGGCGTCTTTTCGATCTGTTGCAGCAGCGGCAGTGCAAAAGCCGCCGTCTTGCCGGAGCCGGTTTGCGCCGAGCCCAGCACGTCGCGGCCCTGCAAGGCGGCAGGAATGGCCGCCATCTGGATCGGGGTTGGTGTCAGATAGGCTTTGGCGCTGACGCCGCGCAGGAGGGAGGGGGAGAGGCCCAGGGAAGAAAATGGCATAAAAGTGCGCTCTGTGAAGGTGGGGCCGGCGGGGATGGGCAGGCAAGCATTTTAAACGGTCAGCCTCCCGGCACAGAACCGCCGATAATCGGGGGCTTGGGAACCCGTCCCGTAAATTCCCCAAAGGTTATTGTGAAAAAAACATTCAAACTCAACATCGAAGGCAAAAACCGTGACCGTGTGCTCGAAGCCACCAAGCACGAGATCCGCAAATACATCAAGCGCGAACGCCGCCGCGACCTGCCCGAAGGTGTGGACTTCTGGGACTTTGACTGCAAATTCGGCACCTCGGCCGAAACCGCCAGCGTGGCGCACCTGGCCGAACTGATCCCGCTGATTGATGCGCTGGTGAAGAGCGACGGCGCGCAGTTCTACGTCGAGATCCTGTCCAAACACGGCCATCGCCAGACGCGCCCCGGCGCAGAGGCCGCAACCGAGTAAAACTCTCAGCCCGTCTGAGCACGCGCTGCAGCAGCAGGAGAAGCCCATGCAAATCAACTCCCGGGAAGCCCTGCGCGCACTCTACGGGTCGGCGCGCGAACGTTCGGTCAAAAAGGAGCTACCGCAGCTGGACGTGCATTGCACGCGCTTTATCGCGCTGTCACCCCTGGTCGTCGTGGCCAGTTCGGCCGGCAATCTTGCGCTGGATGCATCTCCGCGCGGCGGCGGCGCCGGCTTTGTCAAGGTGCTGGACGCCGGCACGCTGTTGATTCCGGACGCCCCCGGCAACAACCGCCTGGACACGCTGGAAAACATCCTCCAGACCGGGCAGGTGGGCCTGCTGTTTCTGCTGCCCGGCGTAGATGAAACCCTGCGCGTCAATGGTCTGGCCGTCCTGTCGACCGATGCTGGCGACCTGAAGCTCTGCGCAGACGAAAAACACAGTCCCAAGCTGGTCATCCGGGTGCATGTGCAATCGGCCTACCTGCACTGTGGC
>CAJAFJ010000417.1 GCA_903938955.1 uncultured beta proteobacterium
AGTGTGGCCGGTTGAGTAAGCGCCTCGTCTTCGGACGTGACATCCTGACTCAGGCGCGCGACATCAACTTTCCGCGAAGCGGCGTCCAGCTGGGCTGACTCCACCTGCTTGCCGCGCCACCACTGCTTGGACATGTGGGCTTCAATTTCGTCAATTTTTTTCAGCGTGATAGCGCGCTCATCCAGATTGGAGGGCGAGCTATTCTGAAAAAAGGACGAATGACTCGCCAACTCGGTACTGCCCTTCAGCCCGTTGCGCCGCAACTTGCGCAGATAGTCGAACTCCCGCCGGCGCACAAAGTCATTTTGGCGCTTGCGCTCAATCATCTCCTTGAGCGCCTGCTTGCTGAAGCCACTTTCCTGCGGGGGTTCCTGCGCGTCCAGTGCCGACCAGTCTTTGGTCGGATGACGGACGAACTGGGCCATCTTGGACAGCAGACCGGGGCTTGTGTCGTTGGTGGCCATGGCGCGTGAATCGCTGGGTACTGAATGCCGTTATCTGGCTATCAATCCCCAAACATCTTTTGGCGCAGTTCGCGCCGCTGCTGCGCTTCCAGCGACAGGTTGGCGATCGGGCGGGCCAGCAAACGGCCGACACCAATCGGCTCGCCGGTTTCATCGCAGTAACCGTATTCACCGTCATCAATGCGCTGGATCGATTGCTCAATTTTCTTCAGCAGTTTGCGTTCACGGTCGCGGGTACGCAGCTCAAGCGCGTGCTCTTCCTCAATCGTGGCCCGGTCCGTGGGATCAGGGACGACCACAGTTTCTTCACGCAAGTGCTCGGTGGTTTCACCGGCGTTGCTCAGAATTTCCAGCTTGAGTTTGGTGAGTTTCAGTTTGAAAAACGCAAACTGCGTTTCATTCATGTACTCGTCGTCGGGCATGGCAATCACCTCGGCGTCCGTCAACTCGTCGACCGGCTTCAGCTTCCAGTTGTTGGCCAGTTTGGGGTCTTTCTTGATGGACGAGGCCAGCGGCGGCGAAATAATCGGCGCGGTCGCGGTTTGCATGAAGCTGGCCTTGGCGGCGGTAGAGGCCACCGACTGCGCCATCGAGGGCACGGTCAGTTGTGCCAGCCGCGAGGACGGGCGACCGGCTCTGGGCGGCACGGACGACGCGGTCGCTGGCGCGGGCTCGGCCACCACAGGCTTGGGCATGGCGGCACTGGCCATGGTTCCGGCCTTGACGGAATGCGTTACTTTGGGTTTGGCAACCGGGGCTTCGGGTTTGCTGGCTTTCGCAGTCATCGTTTTCACAGAATCCTTTACTTGAACTTTGGCAGTCGGCTTGACGGCTTTAATCGGAACACTCGCGGCCACCTTGGCCACGACTTTGGGCGCTGACCCGGCTTTGGGAGCCGGCTCAGCTTTTTTGACGGGAGCCTTGACTGCCGCTACCTTAGAGGCCGGCGGCTTCACAGACAGGGCGGCGGCGGGTTTGACCTTGGCCGCCAGCGGGGCTGGGGCGGGCGCATCCGCCGGATTGACGACGCTACCGGCAACTTGGGATACCACTTTGGTTTTGACGGATTGCGTTTTCACTTCTTGCCTCCTCACAGGTTTTTTGTGCTCAGGTCCATCCATGATGGACGAGGGCTTTGTGCTAACAGCGGGGTCCGAAGCTTTTGGGGGCTGATTTTGCATCGCTTCTTTGGGGGGCGAGTTTACAGGCTTCGCTAGCGGAAAACCCATCAACCGGAAAATCGATGCAAACATTTGGCGTCCGTCTTAAAAAGTGGCGACTTAACTACACCAGGCTCTGCTCCATGCCTTGCAGGAATATATCTTTGGGCAGGTCAATGCCGATGAACACCATTTTGCTGCCGCGTGCTTCACCCTCCGCCCAGGCGGGGCCCAGATCGCTGCCCATGAGCTGGTGAACGCCCTGAAAAATCACTTTTCGGTCCGTGCCCTTCATGTGCAGCACGCCTTTGTAGCGCAACATGCGCGGGCCGTAAATATTGACAATGGCGCCCAGAAAATCTTCCAGCTTGGCCGGGTCAAACGCCCGGTCTGATTTGAAGACAAAGCTCTTCACATCGTCGTCATGGGCATGGTGATGCCCGCCGCCGTGGCTGTGCGAGGCATGATCACAATGCTCACCCGGGGCGTGATCGTGACCAGTGTGGTCCGTCTCGTCTTCTTTCAGAAAGTCAGGGTCAATATCCAGCTTGGCGTTGAGGTTGAAGCCACGCAGGTCAAACACCTCGCTCAACGCCACTTCGCCAAAATGCACCGCCTTGATCGGCGCCCGCGGGTTCATGTGCTTGAGGCGGTGAATCAGGGCGTCCACCTCTTCCGGGGCCACGAGGTCGGTCTTGCTGATGAAGATCTGGTCGGCAAACCCCACCTGGCGGCGCGCCTCCTGGCGCTCATCCAGCTGGGTCATGGCGTGCTTGGCATCGACCAGCGTCA
>CAJAFJ010000418.1 GCA_903938955.1 uncultured beta proteobacterium
CAAGTCGCTTGGGACTTGATTGATTGGGTGCCAGCCAGAATTACCGCCTTGGGGTTTGCTGTCGTCGGTAATTTTGAAGAAGCCATTGATGGATGGCGCCACTACGCCGAATATTTGGGCACACACAACGACGGGCTCTTGCTGGCCGCCACTGCGGGTGCAGTGAACATCAGTCTGTCGGTGCCCTTGCCCGTTGGCGCTCAGGAAGGTGAGGCTCTCGCCGGACGCGCCTCGCCGCGACCCGCACCAGAACTTGCCCACTTGGCCATTGTGGTCGGCCTGGTATGGCGCGCGGTCGTGATGTGGATTGTGTTGCTGGCGCTTCTGACGCTGGCACGCTTACTGGCCTAAAGTATTTTTTGGGCGCCGAGTCGGGTTTTTAGTAGCGCCGTATTTGCTTCAATTCGGCGTACAAGTCACTATATATTTTATAGCGGTTAACGCTTATTCCACGAGCACAATCTGCTGAATCAACCGCAGAAATCACGCCACAGCCTGGTTCATGCAGGTGGCTGCAGTTGTAAAACTTGCAGTGGGTCACGTGAGGCTTGAAATCGGGCATGTAGGCGGCCAACTGCGCCGGATCAATGTGGTTCAGGCCAAATTCCTGAAAACCTGGCGAGTCGATCAGTGCGGTGGTCTTGTCGCTGTCCACCCAATACCACGTGGTGCTGGTGGTGGTGTGTTTGCCGCTGTTGAGTGCTTGGGACAATTCTCCGGTGAGCACCAGAGCGCCGGGAATCAAACAGTTGATCAGGGTGCTCTTGCCAGCACCCGATGGACCCAGCACCAGTGTGGTCTTGCCTTCCAGGCGTTGGGTCAGGGCAACGCGACTGGCATCCTGGTCTTTCAGGCAAAGCGGCAACACGTCATACCCCATGTGGCGGTAGGGTGCCAACCAGTTCCAGGCACGCGAAAATGGCTCGGTGAGGTCGCTCTTGTTGAGCACAATCAAGGGGGTAATGTGTTGCTCTTCGGCTGCGATCAGGGCGCGCGAGAGCTGGCTGCTGGAAAACTCAGGCTCGGCGGCAATCAGAATCAATACTTGGTCAAGATTGGCCGCAAAGGTTTTGGTGCGCACGTCGTCCTGCCGGTAAAACAAGTTGCGCCGGGACTCAATCTTCTCGATCGTGCCTTCATCCTGCGAAGCTTGCCATTGCACCCGGTCGCCCACCACCCCTTGGCTTTTTTTGCCCCGTGAATGGCAGATCAGACGCTCACCAGCGGCGTTTTCTACCAGGAAATGCCGGCCATAGTTGGCCACAATCAGACCGGACTGGCGCATTGCTTGGGTCATGTCGGCACGTCAGCATAGGCCTTGCCGGAGACCAGTGTGTCCGCATGTTCGGCCGACTCAAAGTCCGCCCGGGACAACCCGCCCACATCATGGGTGCGCAAACGCACCACGCACTGGTCGTATCTGACCAGTAGCTCTGGATGGTGGTCGCTGGCCTGTGCCGCCCATGCGATGGCGTTGACAAAAACCATGGTGGCAGCGTAGTCCTTGAAGGCAAATGTCTTTTCAATCGCGACTTCAGCGCCGTCACCACACAAACGCCAGTTTTCCAGTTTGGCCAGGTTTGCGACAACTTCTGTAGCTGTCATCGCTCTGCGATCAGGGGGTGTGGGCATATTTGAGAGCTAAATTTGATAATCAGGCCGTTTGGGTTGAAAGTCCGTGCATGCGCGCCAAACGCTCAGACGCACCGGGGTGAGAGTAGTAAAAGCTGACATACAACGGGTCGGGTGTCAGGGTGGACGCATTGTCTTCGTACAGCTTGAGCAGGGCAGTGGACAGGTCTTGCGCACTGGTTTGTTTGACCGCATAGGCGTCAGCCTCAAATTCATGCTTGCGGGAAAAATAGGCAAACAAGGGTGCAATGAAAAAACTAAACAC
>CAJAFJ010000419.1 GCA_903938955.1 uncultured beta proteobacterium
AGACCTCGGCGTCGACGTGAGCCCGCGCATCAAGACCCTCAAAGTGAGCGAACCACCCAAGCGCAGCGCGGGCGTGATGGTGCCGGACGTGGCCGCCCTGGTCGACAAACTCAAGAACGAAGCGAAGGTGATCTAAATGACTGCATTGGTAATTGCTGAACACGACAACGCGAGCCTCAAGGCCGCCACCCTCAACACCGTCACCGCCGCTTTGGCCTGTGGTGGCGACGTCCATGTGCTGGTGGCTGGCAGCAACGCTGCTGCCGCCGCCGCTGCCGCCGCGCAAATCGCCGGCGTGAGCAAAGTCTTGCACGCCGACAGCGCGGCTCTCAATCACGGTCTGGCAGAAAACGTCACAGCCCAAGTGCTGGCTGTGGCCGCCAGCTACAGCCATCTGCTGTTCCCCGCGACCGCAGCGGGCAAGAACGTGGCCCCCCGCGTGGCGGCCAAGCTCGATGTTGGCCAGATTTCTGACGTCACCCAGGTCGACAGCCCGGACACCTTCGAGCGCCCGATCTACGCCGGCAACGCCATTGCCATCGTGCAAAGCCTGGACGCCATCAAGGTGTTGACCGTGCGCACCACCGGCTTTGACGCCGCCGCTGCCACCGGTGGCACCGCCAGCGTTGAAGTGCTGGCCGCCGTCGCCGCCAGCGACAAGTCAAGCTTCATCGGCAGCGAAATCGCCAAGAACGACCGCCCCGAGCTGACCGCCGCCAAGATCATCGTCTCCGGTGGCCGGGCGCTGGGCTCCAGCGAGAAGTTCATGGAAGTCATGACGCCGCTGGCCGACAAGCTCGGCGCCGCCATGGGCGCGTCACGCGCCGCGGTCGATGCCGGTTACGCCCCGAACGACTGGCAAGTCGGCCAGACCGGCAAGATCGTGGCACCCCAGTTGTACGTGGCGTGCGGCATCAGCGGTGCCATCCAGCACCTAGCCGGCATGAAAGACTCCAAAGTCATTGTCGCCATCAACAAAGACCCGGAAGCCCCGATCTTCTCGGTGGCCGACTACGGCTTGGCGGCCGACTTGTTTGTCGCCGTGCCGGAACTGGTCGCGGCGCTTTAAGCCAACCCTTCCAAGGGCATCGCTTGCGGTGCCCTTTTTTTTCGCGCCAACACCCTGGCGCCTGCCTTCCCATAACAATTCGGAGACTCAACATGAACTACGTGGCCCCCCTCAAAGACATGCTTTTCAACATCAAGTACCTGGCCGACATTGAACAAGTCGCCCAGCTGCCCGGTTTTGAAGACGCCGGCTTTGACACCGCGCAGGCGGTGCTGGAAGAAGCGGCCAAGTTCAGCGAAGGCGTGTTGAGTCCGTTGAACTGGGAAGGCGACAAAAACCCCAGCAGCTGGAAAGATGGCGTGGTGACGGCCACTCCGGGCTTCAAGGAAGCGTTTCAGCAATTTACCGAAGCCGGTTGGCAAGGCCTGCAGCACCCGGTCGACTTTGGCGGCCAGGGCCTGCCCAAAACCATCGGCGCCTCGATTGGCGAAATGCAAAACGCCGCCAACCTGAGCTTTGCCCTGTGCCCATTGCTGACCGACGGCGCGATTGAAGCACTGCTCACCGCCGGCTCGGACGAACTCAAGGCCAGCTACCTGCACAAACTGGTCAGCGGCGAATGGACCGGCACCATGAACCTGACCGAACCGCAAGCCGGCTCGGACCTGGCCGCCGTGCGCAGCCGGGCCGAACCGCAAGCCGATGGCGCATACAAAGTGTTCGGCACCAAGATCTTCATCACCTGGGGTGAGCACAACATGGCCGAGAACATCATCCATCTGGTGCTGGCCCGCGTCACCGGCGCCCCTGAAGGCGTCAAAGGCATCAGCCTGTTTGTCGTGCCCAAATTCATGGTGAACGCGGACGGCTCTCTGGGCGCACGCAACGACGTGCATTGCGTCAGCATCGAACACAAAATGGGCATCAAGGCCAGTCCCACCGCGGTGCTGCAGTTTGGCGACCATGGCGGCGCCATCGGTCACCTGGTCGGTCAGGAAAACCGGGGCCTGGAATACATGTTCATCATGATGAACGCAGCCCGCTTTGGCGTGGGGGTGCAAGGCATTGCCATTGCCCAGCGTGCCTACCAAAAAGCCGTCACTTTCGCCAAAACCCGCGTGCAAAGCCGCCCGG
>CAJAFJ010000420.1 GCA_903938955.1 uncultured beta proteobacterium
AGGTCCTGGTTGTTGATGCGGCCGTCTTGCTGCAGCACCTCAAGAATATGTTGGTCGTAACGATCCAGTTTCATGGCTTACCTTGTTTTGACATAGATAAAGCAGACTATGCCAAGTTTATAAAAATACTGGCTATTATATTTTTATATCCAGCTGATCAATGACAACTTCGCAATCCGCTGCCGGGTGTCCTGGCCTAAACTTGTTTCATCTGTTATCCACGGCTAAAGGCAACACCAGGGCTACCGCCCCACGTTGCGCAGACTGATCTCACAAGGGTCGGCATGGCATAAACCAAAACCCGCAGGCCACGCGCCTGCGGGTTTTTTTTGCATTCAGTCTCCGGCCAGCCTGGCCCATAAAATTAAGTTTTATAAATCTAAAAAGCGGGTGCATGCGTTTCTTGAATTTTTTAATACCCGTCTTGCTACTGGTCGCTGGCGCAGCGCAGGCAGCCGTCAACGACGCCTTGCCGGCCGACTATTTCCCAATGGCGCCGGGTGCCAGCACCTTGGCCGTTTACATGGTCGACCGCCATAGCGCCGGGCCTTACAAGCAAGGGCAAAAATTACGCGAGGGGAAGTTGAACACGCAGTCTTCGGTATTGCGCGTCACCCATGTCGTGCGGATGGCGGGCCAGCCGATTTCACTGATCGGCGTGCTGCCCTGGTCGCACAGCGCGGTCGGTCCGGCGCCATTGGTGCAAGAAGCGAGCGGTTGGGGTGATGCGCGATTCGGCGCCACGGGCTGGCTCCTCAACAACAAAGACAGCGGCGAATTCGTGGGCATCACGGGCATGCTGTTTTTACCCACCGGCAACTACACGCCGAATCAAGTACTGAACGTGGGCGAAAACCGGCATAAAGTCACCCTGAACGTCGGCTGGATTCATCCACTCAGCCCCTCTTTTGTGCTGGAAGTCCTCCCCGAAGTTGCCTGGTTCGGCGACAACACCAACTACCTGGGTGGGCGCACGTTGTCGCAAAAATCCGCCTACGCACTGACCAGTTACCTGCGTTATCGCGCCACCCCGAATTGGCAATTTCATCTGGGCGCACAAATCAACCGCGGGGGTGAGACGCGCATGAACGGTGTGGGTCAAAACAACGCGCCCGACAACAGCCGCCTCATGCTGGGCGCCACTTATCTGACGGATGACAAAAAGAGCCAGTGGATTGTGCGTTTTGCCCAAGACACCAACATCAAGAACGGGTTTGCCACTGAATCCGAGTTCCTGTTGCGCTACCTGAAACCCTTTTGAGACAGACCTGCTAATGACTCACGAACCGCGCCTGACCCGCGACTTGCGCACGCTTCTGACCACCCAGCGCATCGCCGCTCTGGGCACGCTGGGCGCCGATGGCATGCCGTTTGTATCGATGGTGCCGTTTGCGCTGGAGCCGCTTGACGCCTGCGTGGTGATTCACGTGAGCGGCTTGGCGGCGCACACGCGCAATCTGCAAGACGCGCCCCAGGTGTCCTTGCTGGTGATGCAGGCGGAGGTGGCGGGTGAACCGGTGCACGCCCTGCCCCGTGTCACCTTGCTGGGTCAAGCACACGTACTGGTGCGTGGCAGCGCCGCGTGGATGGCGGCGCGGGCAGCTTATCTGGCGCGATTTCCCGATGTGGAACCGATGACGCAGTTGGGGGACTTTATGTTTGTCGCCATCCACTTGACAGAGGCGCGTCAGGTAGCGGGCTTTGGTGCGGCACGGTCGCTGGATGCCGAGACCTTGGCCAGCGTGTTACGGCCGCTGGCTTGATTCAATAAACGCCACCATCATGCGGGCCATCTGCGCCCCGTCATGACCCAGCGCCAGGCTGTCAATGCTGCGGCTGTATTGCGCCTCGCCCAACAAGGCACGGCGCTTGTTCAGCAAAAAGGCGCTGTAGTCTTCCACAAACTCGGGGTGTGGCTGCACGCACAGCACATGCTGGTCGACCACAAATGCCGCCACCGGGCAAAACGCATTGCTGGCCAGCAGGGTGGCGCCCTCGGGCAGTTCAAACACCTGGTCCTGGTGGCTGGCCAACAGCGATATTTCGCTACGGTCCAGCGGCTGCGACAGCGGGTGAGCGTGCCACTGGTAAGTCATACGCCCGGTGCCCCAGCCTTGCGGTGCGCGCCCCACTTTGGCGCCCAGGCACAGGGCAATCAACTGGTGGCCAAAGCACACGCCGACCAGTTTTTTTCGCGCTTGCAGCAACTGCTCCACTTGCGCCCGCAACGTCAGCACCCAAGGCGCTTGCGAGAATGAATCGGCCCGGCTGCCCGTCAGCAACACGGCATCGTAGGCATCAAATGACGCCGGGTACTGGCCCTGCATGGTGTCAAAGCGGTCAAACGTCCAGCCAGCACCCGCGTCGCCCAACAGACGCTCAAACATGGCACCGTAGCTGGTGTAAGTGGTCGCCACCTCGGGGTCAAGCACATCGTTGTCAAGGATGCAAATTTTCATGATTTAGGCTTCAGTGCTTGTGTTTATGGCCGGGCGGATGGCTGTGGCCATGCCCGTGTTCATGCTTGTGGTCGGCAGCATGAGCGACGACGGGCACTGTTTTCTTGCCCAATCGCGACTCAGTGCCTTTGATCAGGCGGCTGATGTTTTCGGCGTGGCGGTAGATCAATAGCAGCGACATGATGGACAGCGCCAGCAACACGCCCTTGTTCAGGTACCAGGCCACGCCATCGCCAAAAATGTAATACACCGGCACAAACAAGGCAGAAACCAAGGCCGCCAGCGAGGAGAAGCGGGAAAAATACGCCACGATCAGCCAGGTGGCGAGCGTCGCCAGACCCAGCACCCAGTTAAAGCCCAACAGCACACCCAGCGCCGTCGCCACGCCCTTGCCGCCGACAAACTTGAAAAACACCGGGTACAGGTGGCCGACAAATGCGGCCAAACCGACCAGCGCCATGGTGCCTTCTTCCAGCCCATACGGTTTGCCAAACCACTTGACCAGCATCACCGGCAACCATGCCTTGCCGGCATCGAGCAACAGCGTGGCGATGGCCGCGCCTTTGCTGCCGGAGCGCAGCACGTTGGTGGCGCCGGGGTTTTTGCTGCCAAAAGTGCGCGGGTCGTTCAGGCCCATGACGCGGCTGACGATCACCGCAAACGACAAAGAACCAATGAGGTAGCCCGCCAGCATGGCCGCCAAGGGAAGATAAGCTTGTAGTGATTGCAAAAAATGCTCCTGCTGTTGCCCCTGTGGGTCAGGGGCATGAAACGGCTATTTTGCCAGCCCGGCCCAAGCCCCGGCCGCGATTAATCAAGCAGCGCGCACTGCACCGGTTGGGCGCCCAGCCACTGCACGCAGACCTGCGGGTCAATCCCCACCAGATAGCCACGTCGCCCGCCATTGATGAGGATGCCGGGCAAGTCAAGAATGGTCGACTCGATATAAATCGGCATGGTTTTGCGCGTGCCAAACGGTGAGGTACCGCCCACCAAATAACCGCTGTGCCGGTTGGCCACCTCGGGCAGGCACGGCGCCACGGACTTGGCGCCGATCTGGCGCGCCAGGTTTTTGGTGGACACCTTGCGGTTACCGTGCATCAGCACCACCAGCGGCTTGGCGTCCTGGTCCTGCATGATCAGTGTTTTGACCACGCTGAAAGGGTCAAACCCCAGTACGGCAGCGC
>CAJAFJ010000421.1 GCA_903938955.1 uncultured beta proteobacterium
ATCTGATGCGTCACAGGAGTTGCCCCGTGATATTTCTGAACGCTTGCGAGCCTCACGAGTGCAGGCGCTTGCAAAAAGAAAGATATCCGTCACAAAAACAGCGTCGATCACCTCGTTTTCAGGCGGTGCAGCCACATTGACTTTTGGCAATGAACACTTCAGTGGATGGAGTCGTTTAGCGGCTGCCGCTTCATTGTTGGCGCTTGTCGCAAGCCTGATCGCCATCAATGTAATTCAGGATGACAGCCGTGCAGACGAAATTGCGGAAATTGACTCCGCTTTATTGACTGATGACTTACCGCCCATGGCGTATGCCGATGATGGTTTTACTCATTTTCTCAAGCAAACGAGGGGTCAAAACCCTTGAATGATTCATGCAGATGATCAACCTCGACGATAAACAACTCACCCAAGCCGTCAAAAAAGGTCGGCTGCATTTGGCTTTTTACGCCAGTTTTTTAACGGTATTGTCTGGTTTCCACCTGATAGCAGGGGCTCAAACCAGCGTCGAAAAACCAGTACAAGCGCAACCAGCCCTGACATCGGGCCCTCGTGCACCGGATACCAAGAGCTTGAACAATGCAACGGTGTCTTCCAAGCCACTATGGCAAGAGCTCACGCCCACACAGAAAGTTTCACTGGCCCCTTTGGCGACCCACTGGAACACACTAGAAGAAGCCCAGAAGCGCAAATGGATCGCCATCGCCTCCAACTATCCGGCTTTGGGCGAGGCCGAAAAAATCAAGATGCACAACCGCATGACCGAATGGGTGTCGCTAAGTAACCAGCAGCGCGCGCAGGCAAGATTGAATTTTGCCCAATCCAAGCAACTGACACCAACCGAGAAAACGGCTTCGTGGGAGGCTTACCAAGCCCTTAGCCCGGAAGAGAAGCAAAAACTCGCCGCTTTAGCGCCGCCAAAACTGACCGGTGCCGCTATTGCAACCAAACCGGTCCCGCCTCAAAAATTGGCAGCCATCCCGCCAAAGCGTCCAATGCCATTGCAAGCACCCAAAGCCGTGGCTGAGACACCTGCGGTACATCGCTATACATTGCTGCCCCAGTCCAAAGCTTCGGCTGCGCAAGCATCCACGCCAAACAAATGAACATCTCCAGCTTGGATCTGATGCCCATTGAGATAAAAACACCGACCCTCTTCCGCCGTATGGCCTGCTGGTTATACGAAGGCTTGTTGGTGTTTGGTGTTGTTTTTGTGGCTGGGTGCGTGTTTTTTGGCGCTGGCTTGCTGTTTGGCACCAACAGTTTGACGCATAGCCTGATGGAAAACCATTACGTCTTGCAAGGCTTCTTATTCGTCATCATTGGCATCTATTTCGTTTGGTTGTGGGCCAAGGGGCAAACCTTGGCCATGAAAACATGGGAAATTACTGTTCTGGATCTGACCGGTCAACCCATCACGCAGTCCCGCGCTTTGCTTCGCTATGTATTGAGCTGGTTGTGGTTTTTGCCGTCTCTGGCATTAATTTCGGCCCTCAAATTATCGGGTGTCGAATCATCAGCCATCGTGCTTGCCTGGGCTGCGATCTGGGCTTTTCTCAGCCAACTTCATCCTCAAAAACAGTTTTGGCATGATGCCTTGGCGGGCACTCAACTGGCAACGAAACCCAATGTGCGTCGCTAAATTGAAATAGCCCTGCCATCAACTTTATGAACCCAGCATTTTCTATTTGTGTTTATTGCGGCTCGCGTCCCGGGCTCAATCCTGAATTTTCAGCCGTAGCTGTTCAAGTCGGAAGTTGGATCGGTCAACACGGCGGGCAGCTTGTTTATGGTGGCGGAAAGGCTGGTTTGATGGGCATCGTGGCAGATGCCACCCTGAAGGCCGGTGGCCGCGTGGTGGGGGTGATACCTCAAGCACTAGTTGAAAAAGAATGGGCGCACCACGGTTGCACCGAACTGCACATTGTGGACACCATGCATGACCGCAAGCGCATGATGGCCGAAAGGGCCGATGCCTTCCTGGCGTTGCCCGGCGGAATAGGTACTTTTGAAGAGCTGTTTGAAGTTTGGACCTGGCGCCAATTGGGCTACCACGACAAACCCATCGGAATTCTTAACACGGCGGGCTACTATGACCCGCTGTTGAGTTTTCTACGCCAGTCCGTCGAAGCGCAATTTCTGGGTGACTGGCAAATGGACTTGATCCGCTCGGACAGCCACCCGGTAGGCTTACTCAAACAACTGGTGCAGGCCGCAGGCATGGCAGCGACGGCACAATTTGACGAGATTTAAACTGCGGACTCGTCCAATTCGCCGGTACGGATGCGCACCACCCGCTCGACGCTGGTTACAAAAATCTTGCCATCACCGATCTTTCCCGTGTGTGCGGCTTTCACGATGGCATCCACGCAGCGATCTACATAGTCAGTCTTCACCACGACTTCGACCTTGACCTTGGGCAGGAAATCAACCACGTATTCAGCGCCGCGGTAAAGTTCAGTATGGCCTTTTTGGCGACCAAAGCCTTTGACTTC
>CAJAFJ010000422.1 GCA_903938955.1 uncultured beta proteobacterium
GACCGCTTCCGCCACCTCGCGTACGGCTTGGGCATTCGTCACATCCAGCACATAGGTGCTGCACGCGATCTCCTGGCTCAAAGACGCCAGCGCCTCAGCGTTGATATCGGTGGCGATCACGCGTGCACCTTCCACGGCAAAAGCGATCGCCGTCGCGCGGCCGATGCCTTGGCCGGCAGCGGTGATAAAGGCGGTCTTTCCCGCAAGTCGTTGTGTCATGAGGTCTCCTTCTGGTTGTGAATGGGTTGTGTCGAAAGCGAAAGCACCGGACTGAAATCAGATCACCTTGCCCGGGTTCAGCAGCGCCTGCGGATCGAGCGCCCGTTTGATGACCCGCATCAGCTCGATCTCTTCGGGCGAACGCGCATGGCCTAACCAGGGGCGCTTCAAGGTGCCAATGCCGTGCTCGGCGGACACCGTCCCGCCGTACTCACGCACCAGGCCGTAGACGATGGCATCGACCCGGTCTTTGGGCTGCTCTGGCGCGCCTGGCTGGTAGACGTTGATGTGCATATTGCCGTCGCCAATATGGCCGTAGAACAGGCTCTGGACGTTAGGAATTTGTTCATTGAGCCGCGCGCTGCAGCGCCGCACATAGTCATCCATGTCGGCCACCGACAGGCCGACGTCATAGGCCGCGTGGCCAGGCCATTGCGGTTGCAGCTCGCCGGTGGTGTCGCGAATGCGCCAGAACGCCTGGCCATCGGCCAGCGACTGCGCCAGCGCCGCATTGGGCACCACACCGGACTCCAGAAGCTGGCCCAGCCAGGCTTCAAAACGCGGGGCGTCGTGGATTGGATCGGTGCCCAGTGCCTCGATCAGCACATAGGCGCCGTAGGCCGTGTCGTCGCCTTGCAGGGGGTTGCGCACACCGGGGACCTGGGTGGTGGCAAACTGCCAGAAGTCAGGCCACATGACCTCAAAGGCCGACAGCAGCGGCCCCAGGTTCTGGCGCGCCGAGTTCAGCAGCGTCAGCACCTTGTCGTAGTCTTGGGCGGCGCAGATCGCCAGCATGGTCGAGGCCGGTTTGGGGAACAACTTGAGCACCACCCGGGTGATGATGCCTAACGTCCCCTCGCTGCCGATGAACAGGTGCTTGAGGTCGAAGCCGGCGTTGTTCTTGATCATCTTGTTGAGGCTGGTGACCACGCTGCCATTGGGCAGCACGACCTCGATGCCCAGCACCATCTCGCGCGCCATGCCGTAGCGGATCACGCGGTTGCCGCCGGCATTGGTCGACAGGTTGCCGCCAATCGAACACGAACCGCGGGCGCCCAGATCCAGCGGGCAGAAGAAGCCAGCGGCGGTGGCGGCCTGCTGGATCGTCTCCAGCGGCGTGCCGGCCAGCACCGTCATGGTGGCGGAGGCCGCATCAATTTCCTCGATACCGACCATGCGCTCCAGCGACAGCGCCACCTGCCCCGCCGGGGTGCGGGCGCCACCGCACAGGCCGGTCAGCCCGCCCTGCGGCACCACCGCCACGCCATGCTCATGGCAGAGTCGCAGGGCCGCCGCCACGCCGGCGGTGTCGACCGGGCGCACCACGGCCAGCGGTGGGCTGGCCGGCAGACCGCTGTAGTCATTGTGGTTGCGCACCGGCACGTTGTCGCCGGCCAGCACGGTCAGCGGGCCTAGCTCGGCGAGCAGGGCATCAATGAGCGCAGAAGAAGAAAGGATTGGGTTCATGGCAGTCATCAAAATAAACCTGGAAATTTAGTAGAACCAACGGGCCGGCACCATCACGAGCTGCGGGAACATCACCATCAGGAACATGAGTAGGAACTGGGCAATCATGAAAGGAATAACCCCTTTGGTCACCTCGTCCATGCTGATCTTGCCGACCCCCGCCACGGCGTTGAGCACCGTACCCACCGGCGGCGTGATCAAGCCAATCGCGTTGTTGATGATGAACAGCACGCCAAAGTAGACCGGGTCAATCCCCGCGGCCTTGACCACCGGCATCAGCACCGGGGTCAACAACAGAATGGTCGGCGTCATGTCCAGCGCGGTGCCGACCACCATCGTCAGCACCATGATGGCCAGCATCAACAGACGCGGGCTGTCCAGCAGCGGTTGCAGCAGCGACACCACTTGGGCCGGCAGGTTGGCGACCGTGATCAGCCAGGCCGAGACCATGGCGGCGGCGACCAGGAACATGACGACCGAACAGGTCTTGGCGGCCGACACAAACAGCGGCACCAGCTTCTTGAAGTTGAGTTCTTTGTACACGAAGACCGAGATGAGCAAGGCGTAAACCGCCGCCACCACAGCGGCTTCGGTCGGGGTGAACACACCGAACTTCAAACCGAACACGATGATGAACGGCAGCACCAGCGCCCAGGTAGCCAAGCGCAGCGACTCCAGCACTTCGGTCATGTTTTTACGCGGTGGCGGTATCACCACTTCTTTGCGCACCAACCACCACCAGGTCACCACCAACGCCAACGCCATCCAGATGCCCGGGAAAATACCGGCCATGAACAACTTGGAAATCGACACGTTGGCGGCAACGCCGAAGATGACAAAACCAATACTGGGCGGAATGATCGGGGCAATGATGCTGGCCGAGGCAATCAGGCCCGCCGAGCGCGCCTTGTCGTGACCGGCGGCGGCCATCATGGGCAGCAGCAGCGCCGCCAAGGCCGCTGCATCGGCCACCGCAGAGCCCGACAAGGAGGCCATGATGACGGCGGCCACAATGGTCACATAGCCCAGACCGCCCCTGACGTGGCCGACCAGCGCCATCGCAAAGTTCACAATGCGGCGCGACAGGCCACCGGCATTCATGATCTCACCCGCCAGCATGAAGAAAGGCACTGCCAGCAGCGGAAAGCTGTCGGCGCCGTTGATCACGTTTTGCGCCAGAATTTGCGCGTCGAACATGTCGAGGTGCCACATCAGCGCAGCGCCGCACAGCAGCAAGGAGAACGCGATAGGAATGCCCAGCGCCATCGCGGCGAGCATGGAACCCAGAAAAATGGTAATCGTCATGTCAAGCCTCTATGTTTAGCGTGTGGTGCCACTGTCGGCATGGGGCACATCTTCGGATTCCTGAATCAACACCAGGTGGTCGTCGTCAATCTGACCGGTCAGCAAGCGCCACAGGTCGCCCAGCAAAATCGGCGCACTCAACACCGCAAAAACGACACCGCAGGCGTAGAAGTAACTCATGGAGACTTCCATCACCGCGCTGGTGGTGTCCCAGTTGATGACGGCTTGCTCGTAAGCACCCTTGAACAGCAGACCGAGGCAAAACAGCATGAGCAGCAAGGAGAGACCCATGCACACTTTCTTGCCCTTGGGGCCTAACTTGCCGACCAGCATGTCGGTGCCGAGGTGGCCGTTGTCGCGCACCGCCACCACCGCACCCAAAAAGGTCAGCCAGACAAACAGCCAGCGCGACAACTCTTCTGACACGCTGAAGCCGGAGTTGAAGGCGTAGCGCATCACCACGTTGCCAAATACCAGCACCACCATCACCGCCAGGGCGGCGGCAATCAGGTAGCTGATCACGTGGCAGTAACCATCTATGAATTTTTGAATCACGTTGTGTCTCCATGACGGTCTGCGCCGTCGAGGTGGGTCCGGGTTAGGGATAGGAATAGGAACCGAAGTCGGTAACCTCAGAGCGGGGCGCCTTGCAGCAGGCCGCGCGCGGCCAGGTTGCGCATGAAGGCGCGCAGGCCAAAGCGCCAGGGGGGCGCGGTCTCGCTGTGCGTCACGCGGTTGTGCAAGCCCCCCAGCCAGGCGCTGTGGATGGTGACCACATCACCGAGCTTGTGGGTAAAGCCGCTACCGGGCTGGTCGCGGTCTTCAATCGGCGCAAACAGCGTGCCCAAAAAGAGCATGAAACCGTCGGGGTACTGATGGGCGGACAGCGTCTGCGCCACCAGGTCGACCGGGTCGCGGCTGATGCTGGCCATGGTGTTGATGCCGCGCAGATGAAAGCCGTCCGGCCCGGCGACGTGCAGGTGCACGGTTTCACGGCGCACCTGGTCCAGACCAAAGCCCGCGTCGAACAGCCGGATGAACGGGCCGATGGCGCACGAGGCGTTGTTGTCCTTGGCCTTGCCCAGC
>CAJAFJ010000423.1 GCA_903938955.1 uncultured beta proteobacterium
ACCTTTATTTTGGAAGCCAGCAAAGAAGTGCCGCGCCGCCTGAGCCACCCCTCGCGCAAGACCATCGGCCTGCGCGTGCCCGATCACAAGGTGCTGCAAGAATTACTGGCCCTGCACAACGGCTCGCTGCTGGCGACCACCCTGATCGCGCCCGGCGAGACCGAGCCGTTCAATGACGCGCAAGAGATTCTTGAGCGCTTCAAAAACCAGATTGCGGCCGTGATCGACGCCGGTGCCTGCGCACTGCAAGCCACCACCGTGGTGGACCTGAGCAGCGGCGACATCGTCATCGTGCGCGAGGGCCGCGGTTCGCTGTCGGCTCTGGGCCTGTAACGCCATCGCACAACCCACTTTAAGAAAATGACCTGATGGACATTGCCAACCTGATTCAATCGATTGCCATTTACGCCTTGCCGGTGCTGTTTGCCATCACGATTCACGAGGCCGCCCACGGCTACGTGGCGCGCTATTTTGGCGACAACACGGCGTACATGCTAGGGCGCATCACCCTGAACCCGCTCAAGCACATCGACCCGGTCGGCACCATTTTGATGCCCTTGCTGTTGCTGTTTGCCACCTCGGGCGCCTTTCTGTTTGGCTATGCCAAACCAGTGCCGGTGCGCTTTGGCAACCTGCGCAACCCCAAGCGCGACATGATCTGGGTGGCACTGGCCGGGCCGGGCGTTAATTTCATCCAGGCCGTGATCTGGGGCGCCTTGTTTGTCATCTTGCACGGCACCGGCGTCACCGAACCCTTCTTTCTCAAGATGGCGCAAGGCGGCATTTTGGTGAATTTGGTGATGTTTGCCTTCAACCTGTTCCCGCTGCCGCCGCTGGATGGTGGGCGCATTCTGGTCGGTCTGCTGCCCTACCGCCAGGCTGAAATGGTGTCACGCATCGAGCCCTGGGGCTTTTTCATTGTCATGGCGCTGGTGTTGTCCGGCATCGTCAGCACGCTGTGGCTGCAGCCCCTGATGTCGCTGAGCTACGCGCTGCTGGACATTTTGCTCATCCCCCTCGTTTTTCTATTTGGCTAGACCCGGCCTTTTTGCACAAGAAGTTCACCCCCTTATGAGTTCCAAGCGTTTTCTGACCGGCATCACCACCTCCGGCACCCCCCATCTGGGCAATTACGTCGGCTCGATCCGCCCTTCGGTACGGCATAGCCTGAGTGCGGATGTCGAGAGTTTTTACTTTCTGGCCGACTACCACGCCCTGATCAAAATTGACGAACCGGCCCGCATTCAACGCTCCACCCTGGAAATTGCCGCCAGCTGGCTGGCGGCCGGTCTGGACCCCGAGCGCGTTATTTTTTACCGCCAGTCCGATGTGCCTGAAATCCCGGAACTCACCTGGTTCCTGACCTGCGTCACCGGCAAGGGCGTTTTGAACCGGGCCCACGCCTACAAAGCCTCGGTCGACAAAAACACCAGCACCGGGGCTGACCCCGACTCGGATGTGACCGCCGGACTCTTCATGTACCCGGTGCTGATGGGCGCCGACATTTTGATGTTCAACGCACACAAAGTGCCGGTCGGGCGCGACCAGATCCAGCACATCGAGATGGCGCGCGACATGGCGCACAGTTTCAACCACCGTTACGGCGAGCACTTTGTGCCGCCCGAGGCCGAGATTGAAGAAGACGTGGCCACCCTGCCCGGCCTGGATGGCCGCAAGATGAGCAAGAGCTACGACAACACCATTCCGCTGTTTGCCCCGCGCGAGCAGCTCAAGAAGCTGATTGGCAGCATCGTGACCGACTCACGCGCCCCCGGTGAAGCCAAGAGCACTGAAGGCTCGGCGCTGTTCCAGATTTACCAGGCCTTTGCCACGCCCGAAGAAACCGCTGCCCTGCGCCAGTCGTATCTGGAAGGCATTGCCTGGGGCGACGCCAAACAAGTGGTGTTTGAGCGCATTGACCGCGAGATAGCGCCCATGCGCGAGGCGTATCTGGCCCTGCTGAACGACCCGGCCAAAATTGAGGCAATTTTGCTGGCCGGTGCCGCCAAGGCGCGCCAAATTGCCACGCCCTTCATGGGCCGCCTGCGCCACGCGGTGGGTCTGCGCGATCTGCGCGCCCAAACGCAAAACAAAGTGGTCAAGACCAAAGTCGCCAAACCGGTCTTCAAACAGTACCGCGAACGCGATGGCAAGTTCTACTTCAAACTGGTGGATACCGAAGGGCAAGTGCTGCTGCAAAGCCTGGGTTTTGACTCGCCAAAAGAGGCCGGACAATCCATCGGCCTGCTGCAGACCCAGGGCGCCCAAGCCCTGTCCGGTCTGGCGGACAAACTTGAAACCAACACGCAGATAGACGCCAACGACATCAGCGCCGCCTTGCAGTTAATCGTCAATGCCGACTAAATTGCGTCACTTCAGCCTGCGCACCCAAATCGGTTGGGTGGCCGGGCTGGTGCTCAGTTGCGTGTTGCTGGTGCAGGCCTATCTACTTTTTTCTGCCGCCCGCGACGAGCTTCAGCAAAGTTTATCGACCCAACTTGAAGTGCTGGTCGGCCAGGTCGCCTCCGAGCTCGACGACAAGGTGCTGATGCGCGTGGTCATGATGGAAGCCATGGCCAGCAAATTCCCTCTGGCGTCAATCAAAAAAGACCAGGACGTCGAACGCTACTTTCGCGATTCGCCCACACTCGCCAACTTGATTGATGACTTCTACCTGTTTTCGCCTGAGGGTGTGCTGCTGGTGGACTGGCCGATTTCGCCCGGACGGCGGGGCCTGGACATGACCGACCGTGACTACATCCAGGGCGTGATTCAGAAAGGCGAGACCACGATCTCCAAGCCGATTCTGGGCCGGGCGACCAAACAGCCCATGATTGTGATTGCGGTACCGATCCGGGATGCCAAGGGCCAACTCGCCGGCATTCTCGGTGGCGTGGTGAATCTGCAGAAATCCCGCCTGCTGGAACCCCTGACCACCACCCTGGTGGGCAAGACCGGCTACTTTTACCTGGTCGGCCCGGAGCGGCTCACCATCATGCATCCGGACCGGAGCCGGGTTCTCAAACCCATCACCCAGCCCGGCCAGAACCCGATACTGGATCGGGCACTCGATGGGACTTTTGCAGGCACGGTGGAGTCCGTCAACAGCGCAGGCCTGCAGGGTTTGTTCAGCTTCAAGCAACTCCCTTACGCCGGTTGGGTGCTGGCGGCCGTGCTGCCCTCCAGTGAAGGACTGG
>CAJAFJ010000424.1 GCA_903938955.1 uncultured beta proteobacterium
CTCCTGGCGCCAGGCATTGCGCACGGCGCGCAGCAGCTGCATGGCCGGCTCCACCAGCGGGGCGACCACGCGCAGCACGATCACTTGGCCGTTCGGGCTGGTGGCCCCGGCCGTGCTGGCAAGCGCACTGTTTGCAATCAGGTCACGCGCAATGTCCAGCCCCTGCTGCTTGCGTGTGCGGTCCAGTTTGGCGCCGCTGACAAAAAACAGGCTGGCCATGCAGCGCGCACCGTTGAGGCCGGTGGGCCCGTCCATCAGACGTGTATCTGCAGCATCCACGCGGCCGCGTTCCAGCCAGACGCCGGGCACCTCAATGTGCTGGGCAAAGCGGCCTTTGACAAAGGGCAGATTGGCGTTGGGCAGGCCGAAGGCGGTGATGTCCCAACCCAGCAGTTCGGCGCCCGGCTCCAGCTCCATCACCAAGCGGTTTTCGGCGTTGCAGTCGCTGTAGCACAGCGCTTCCAGTGGCAGCCACTCCAGCCGGGAGTCGGGCTGCAGCTGGATGCGCGTGGTCTGCAGCGCCAGCGGGCCGTCGGAGCGGTAAAAGCGCGTGGCCCCGGGCGTGGTGACCAGCCCATGCGTGGCGCTCGCGCCCTGCACCGCGATGTCCAGCGTATCGCCGCCCACCAGCCCGCCGGGAGGATGCACCAGCACGTTGTGGCAGATGGCATCACCTTCCGGGTACAGGCTTTGCAGAATGCGCAGCGGCCCGCTGTGTTCGTGGCGCGCCACCACACGCTCGCCGTGGCGTTCGTACGCCAGATTCAGATTCGCCTGCCAGCTCATGGGCTGCTGAGCAAATCCAGCAGGCTGCGCGCAATCACCTTGGTGGCACGGCGCAGGTCATTGAGGTCCAGGTTTTCATCGGCGCGCTTGGCGTTCGACTCCAGCACCGTGCGCGGGCCGGCGCCGTAGATCACACCGGGAATACCGGCCTCGCAGAAGATGCGCACATCGGTGTAGAGCGGCGTGCCCAGCGCGGGGATGGCTTCGCCAAAGACATCGCTGGCATGCTTTTGCAGGGCGTCCACCAGCGGCTTGTTGCCGGGCAGGGGCTTCAAGGCATTGGCCAGCAGGATGCGCTTGATGTCCACCGTGACACCGGCGGTTTCAGCCGCCGCGTCGGTGATCACCTGGCGGATATTGGCTTCCACTTGCGCCGGGTTCTCTTCCGGGATCATGCGGCGGTCCAGCTTGAGCGTGACGCGGCCCGGCACCACATTGGTGTTGGTGCCGCCTTCGATCATGCCGACGTTCAGATACGGGTGGGTAATGCCTTCCACCTGGGAGGTGATCTGCTGGTACAGCGTGTTCTGCGCATACAGCGCGGTGAGGATTTTGGTCGCTCCCTGTAACGCGTCGATGCCCGAGGCCGGAATGGCGGCGTGGGCCATCTTGCCGTGCACCGTGACTTCCATCTGCAGGCAGCCGTTGTGCGCGGTAATGACTTGGTAGCTGAAGCCCGCGGCAATCATCAGGTCGGGTTTCGTCAGCTTGTTGTGCAGCAGCCAGGCCGGGCCGACCTCGCCACCAAATTCTTCGTCGTAGGTGAACAGCAGCTCTACGTTGCCATGCAACTTGGCACCGAGCGATTCCAGTGCGCGCACGGCGAAGGCGTAGGTTGAGAAGTCGCACTTGCTCACCGCTGCGGCGCGGCCGTAGATCTTGCCGCCATCGATTTCGCCACCATAGGGTGCATGCACCCAGCCTTCGCCCGGAGGCACGACGTCACCGTGGGCGTTGAGGGCGATGGTGCGGCCCTCTCCATACTTGCGACGCACGATGAGGTTGGTGATGGTTTGCAGGCCTGCTGCTTTGACGAGATCTGCAGGAACGACGTGGCGCTCGGTTGGCAGGCCCATGGCGTCGAGCAGGTCAGCGGCGCGTTCGGCATGCGGTGCGTTGTTGCCGGGGGGGGTGTCGGTGGGGACCTGGATGAGTTGCTGCAGGAATGCCACCTGTTCGTCGAAGTGGGTGTCGATCCAGGCGTCTAGTTGGGCGTAGTGGGTCATGGTGTTGTGTGGGTTGGTGTTTGCTTGTGGTGTACGTTTTTTTGCTCTTGGGGCAGGTTGCTTCCTGCGGGGCTTGGTTTTTAACTCCCCCATCCCCCCCGCCCCTTACCCCCCGTCGGGGTAAGGGGTGCCCAAAGCGGACAGCCGATTTGGTTATTGCGCGCCGAATACGGAAATAGGTAAGTGAGGCTGCCACTGTTTTTGTTGGCCCGGGTCTCACGCCGCCAGTTCCGAGCGCCGGAGACGCATAAGCGCCAAGGGTCACATTGGAAGCGGGCCATGCCAGCACATCAACTGCAAATGGTTTCAAACTCCGCGCTGGTAAGGCCTTGGCCGAAGTGAAAAAGCAAAATCGGCTGTCCGCTTTAGCTCCCCTTTCGCCCCGGCGGGGGTGAAAGGGGCGGGGGGGTAAGGGGGGGAATACAAAAGCCCCGCAGGGAAAAACCTCACCCAGTGACCCAAAGGCCACACCACGCGACAACAATTCATTTGCCAAAAACATCGCAGACCTCAACGCAGCGGCTTCATGAATATTCCTCAGCCAGCTGCGCAAGCAAATGGTCAAAGGCTTCAATCGCCAGTTGCATGTCATCACTGGTCGTAGCCTCCAGCGGGTTGTGGCTGATGCCCGCGTTCTGCCCCCGCACGAACAGCATGGCCTGGGGC
>CAJAFJ010000425.1 GCA_903938955.1 uncultured beta proteobacterium
CACCAAGCAAGGGCGGGTGCGCATTGATGGCACCGAGATTGAGCGCGACGGCGAATCGGCCCTGCTGGAATTTTCAGTCAGCGACACCGGCATTGGTATTGCCGCTGACAAGCTCGACCTGTTGTTTAAACCGTTCTCGCAAACGGACAGTTCCAACACCCGCGAATTTGGCGGCTCCGGGCTGGGCTTGTCGATTGTGCGGAGCATCGCGCAGGCGATTGGCGGTGATGTGGGGGTGGAAAGTGTGCTGGGCCAGGGCTCCCGCTTCTGGTTTCGTATTCGCGCCCAGTTGGTGCCCTCTGTTGAAAACAGCTCACAAGGGGGGCGTGTATTTGTGCCGGGCACCAAGCCGGTACCCGCTGATTCAGCGTTGCAGGGGCGTGTGCTGGTGGTGGAGGACAATCCCGTCAATGGCATGGTGATTGAGGCGTTGTTGAGCAAACTTGGCGTGCGTGTAACCCTGGTCACGGACGGCCAGCAAGCCGTCGATGCCATCACCAACGGTGATCGCCCAGATGTGATCCTGATGGACCTGAGCATGCCCGTGATGGATGGCTACACCGCGACCCAGAACATACGGCAGTGGGAAGCTGACAACGGGCGCCCCCGCTTGTCGATCATCGCCTTGACGGCCGATGCTTACGAAGAAGACCGGCTGCGTTGCCTGGCCGTGGGCATGGATGATTTCTTGACCAAACCGATTGCGCTGGAGGCCCTTAAAGCCGCTTTGCGCCAGTGGCTGCCGTCCATCCCATCACGACCTGAGCCCTTGGCTCCGGTGGTTGGCATGAAGTCCGTGGACAGGGCGCAGTTAAGCGCGCTGATTGAGGAACTCACGCCGCTGCTGGAGCACAATAAATTCGATGTCTTTGCCCGTTTTCAGGACTTGCAGGCGCTGGTAGCGGGCACCGACATGGCGGCCGACATCGATGAGATCGGTGAGATCCTGAAGGCATTTCATTTTGATCAGGCCCTGGCGCGCTTACGCCCCCTGGCTGGCATACCAACTCAGCCGGAGTTGACCTGACCGCGTAACGGCCAAAATCCTGTTGATGGATGACATGCCGGGCAACCCTCCGGCCATACAGCGGCTTAAATCGGCGGGTTCATTGAACTCGAAGTGGGCTCGTGAATCAGCCGCTCAATCAGCGCATCTTTTTCCGCCCACAGTTGCTGCCCCCATTTTTGGTAGGCCTCGCGCACGGCCGGGTCCCCGGCGTAATCGCCCGTCACCAGATGTTGCGGTACCGGCAGCAAGCGGACCCGCACGGTGATGCGCTTGACTTTGCCCATGAGGAAGTCAATGAAATGAGGCGCGCCGTCCGGGTAAACAATGGTGACATCCACGATGGCTTGAAATTTTTCACCCATGGCGTTGAGCGCCAGCGCCATGCCGCCGACTTTGGGTTTCAGCAGGTGTTGGTAGGGCGAGTGTTGCTGCCGCTTTTTGGCGGGCGTAAAGCGGGTGCCTTCCAGAAAATTCATCACACTGGTGGGAATCAAGGCAAATTTCTCGCAGGCTTTGCGGGTGGTGGCCTGGTCTTTGCCGCGCATCTCGGGGTGTTTTTTCAGAAACGCCTCACTGTGGCGGCGCATAAACGGAAATTCCAGCGCCCACCAGGCCAAGCCCATCACGGGCACCCAGATCAGTTGTTTTTTGAGAAAAAATTTCAGCAGCGGGATGCGCCGGTTCAGCAGATGCTGCAGCACCAAAATGTCC
>CAJAFJ010000426.1 GCA_903938955.1 uncultured beta proteobacterium
ATCATTCGGCACCATGGCCAAATTGACAAAAATCCGGGGCAAGTAAAACAGACCAGCAAACCAGCTGGCCACGAGAACGATATGAAGCGATTTAATAGTCAAAAACATGCGTCACAGTTTAAACCTGGGGTCTCAAAATGTTCAGGCGAAAAAAAACCCCAGCACAAGTGCTGGGGTGGTAAGCCTATTTGCTGTCACACATCAAGGCCCCGCTCAGGGAGGAAAAGCGGGAGACAGCGAACTGCCCACGGGTAATTTAACAAAAAATAACGCCCCTTTCAAGAAAAAGGTTAAATATTTTGTCAAATGAATGACAAAAACCATTCTCCATTTACACTTTTCTGTATGACAAACCATGCTCCTTATCCCTTGGGTCGTCCCCGCAGATTGCGCCGCGACGCTTTTACACGCAACCTGGTTCGTGAAAACACGCTCACGCCGCACGACCTGATCTATCCGGTGTTTGTGGTGGACGGACAGCAACAGCGCCAACTGATTCACTCCATGCCCGGCGTAGAGCGCCTGAGCCTGGACCTGCTGCTACCGGTGGCGGAGGAATGTGTGCGCCTGGAGATTCCGGTCATGGCCTTGTTTCCGGTGATTGATGCATCGCTCAAAACAAGTGATGGGCGCGAAGCCATGAACCCGGACGGTCTGGTGCCCCGCGTGGTGCGCGCCCTGAAGAAAGAATTCCCGGATCTGGGCGTGATGACGGACGTGGCGCTCGACCCCTTCACGACCCATGGACAAGACGGTCTGCCTGACCCGAATCCGGCGGAAAACGGCTACATCCTGAACGACGCGACGGTAGAAATGCTGGTCAAGCAAGCGCTGACCCAAGCGGGTGCGGGCGTGGACATCGTGGCGCCCAGCGACATGATGGACGGCCGCATTGGCGCCATTCGCCACGCGCTGGAAGCCAACCACTTTGTGCATACCCGCATCATGTCCTACAGCGCCAAATATGCGTCCGCGTTTTACGGCCCGTTCAGGGATGCCGTGGGCTCAGCGGGCAACCTGGGCAAAAGCAACAAAAAGGTCTACCAGATGGACCCTGCCAACTCGGACGAAGCCCTGCGCGAAGTCGCGCTGGACATTGCCGAAGGCGCCGACATGGTGATGGTCAAACCCGGCATGCCGTATCTGGACGTGGTGCGCCGCGTCAAGGACGAGTTCAAGGTGCCCACCTTTGCCTACCAGGTCAGCGGCGAATACGCCATGCTCAAAGCGGCGGCGATCAATGGCTGGCTGGACCACGATGCGGTGATGATGGAAAGCCTGCTGGCTTTCAAGCGGGCTGGTGCCGACGGCGTGCTCACCTACTTTGCGCTGGATGCAGCACGTTTGCTGCAAAAATAACAGCGGCCAGCGCCCGACGGGCGCAGGGGCCACAAGGCTCTTTTTAACGATCTGGTGAGAAAGACCTGCGCATGCGAATTTTTACGGTCACCGGCAACCGCGTCGAAGAAACCGACCAACTGGCCTCACTGCTCAATGCCGGGTTGCCCGCACGGGGTTATGTCTGGATCGCTTGCGAGCGCCCAGAATTCGACCTCATTCAGGCCCAGATTCAGGCCACTTTGCAGGCCTTGTCCGGCATCCAGCTGGTCGACCTGCACGTCTCTGACTTGCTGAACCAGCAGTTGCCTTCGCGCTACGACTACACCTCGCAGTACGACCTGCTGGTGTTTCGTCGTCTGGCCGCCAGCCACCCTGAAAATGAGCGGGTGCAGTCCGGCGTGCCGCTGCAGCGCTTGCCCGCGCGTGGCGGCCCGCCCATTTTGCGGCGCGTAGACACCAGTCCGGTCGGGTTTGCAGTGCTGGACCACGTCCTGCTCACCGTCCACCCCGCCCGCTGTTCGGTGCTGGAGGCCTATGCCAGCAAGTTGCTGAGTGCCACCGCCGCAGACGTCCATGCGGCTGGCGCGCGCCTGCCCCTCAGCCCGGCCGACCTGATGCTGCGCATCGTCAACCAGATGGTCGACGGCTACCTAGAGCTCAGGCGCGAGCTGACGCATCAACTGGACCACTGGCAAAACGAATTATTGAACCCCAAAACGCGCTTCAACAACTGGGGCGCGCTGCTGGAGGCGCGCCTGTCGCTGCATCTGTTGGACGAGGTCTGCGAAGACCAACGCTCGGCGGTGCAGGACTGGATCGAAGCCATTAAAACCTGGCCCGATGCCGACAGCCCCTTGAGCCAGCGCGAACGCGACCTGTTGCAGGTGCGCAGCCGCGACGTGCTGGAGCACATCGAACGCGTGGTGCACCATGTGCGCCGGCTGGAGCAAAGCGCCGAAACCGCGGTGCAAATGCACTTCAACGCCCAGAGCCACCGCACCAACGAGATCATGCGCACCCTCACCGTGCTGACCGCCGTCTTTCTGCCTTTGAACCTGATCGCAGGCATCTTCGGCATGAATTTCGAATTCATCCCCCTGTTGCACCGCTCGAACGGGTTTTGGCTGGCCATGGTCCTGATGCTGAGCATCGCGAGCGGTCTGGTGGTGTTTTTCTGGCGCAAACGCTACCTTGAACGCTCTGCGCGTTAAGGTGGGCAGCCCTTGTTCAGCCTTGACAGGGCTGACCATGAAGCTATTATTTATTGGTATGACCAGTAACGTTTTATGACTCAACTTCGCCCTAACGCCCGCTTGGCCGACACCGTCGCCAGCGAGCTTGAAAAACGCATTCTTGAGGGCTCACTCAAGCCCGGCCAACAGCTCAGCTCCGAGCGCGATCTGGCGCTTGAGCTGGGCGTTTCGCGCCCGTCCCTGCGTGAGGCGATCCAGAAACTGGTCGCCAAAGGGCTGCTGACGACCAAACACGGCTGCGGCACCACCGTGACGGATCGGCTGGAAGCGCACTTCGTCGACCCCTGGCAAGCCATGCTCAAGGGCCACCCGATGCTGCACCGCGATCTGCTCGAATTCCGCCAGATGCTTGAAGGCCAGGCCGCTTACCTGGCGGCTGAGCGCGCGCTGGATGCCGACGTACAGCGCCTGGACGCGGTGTACGAAGCGCTAGACGCCGCCTATGACAGCGACGACATGCAAGCCTGTATCGACGCCGATGTGGCATTTCACCAAGCCATTGCCGAAGCCGCCCATAACGTGCTGATCGGCCACCTGACCGCCAGCCTGATGCGCGTCATCCACGGCCATGTCTCGACCAACCTGACGCAACTGCATGCCCAGCCGCAGCGCTGGGATGATCTACGGGCGCAACACCACGCGATTTGGCAAGCCATTCGCAATCACCAACCCGAAGCGGCCGACCGCGCCGCACGCCAGCACATTGACTTTGTGCGCCAGAGCATGGATGACAACGCCCGGGAAACAGAACGCCGGTCCACGGCCCTACGCCGCCTGGGTGAACCCAGCCTCTGACGAGCGCCCACGTTGTTTGAGAACAAACAACGAACCCTGTCAGTTTTCTTGCACCATCACACCCAGAGGCCGGACGGCAAGCGCCCGCCCACCCGGGCGACGCGGCACATCCCTTTCAAACCATAGGGTTTCTACCTATAGACCGGTTTCGGTATTATTTTTACATTAGCACAACTGGTAATACCAGTTTACCAATACAAGTAATATTGAGGAGACTCCGGCCATGGAACCCAAGCACCCCAGCACACGCCTGTACCCGGCCAAGCCGACAGACGTCTACCTTTTCGCCACCTGTCTGGTCGACCAGTTCGCCCCTGAGGCGGGCCTTGACACCGTGCGTCTGCTGGAGCGCGAAGGCATTCGGGTTCACTTCCTGGAGCAGCAAACCTGCTGCGGCCAGCCCGCCTACAGCAGCGGCTACCCCGACGAGGCGCGTGCGGTCGCCTTGCAGCAACTCAAGCTCTTTACCCAACCGTGGCCGGTGGTGGTGCCGTCCGGCTCGTGTGGCGGCATGATTCACCACCATTACCCAGCCCTGTTTGCCGATGATCCAACGCTGCATGCTTTGGCCAAAGACTTGGCCGCGCGCACCTACGAGTTGAGCGAATTTTTGGTGCAAGTGGTCAACTTCAGCCAACAAGACTTGGGCGAGGATTGCACCGTGGCGCTGCACACCTCTTGCCATGCACGGCGCCAGATGGGCTCACACGACACCAGCAGCGCCCTGCTCGACAGCCTGGAATATGTGAACGTGGTGGTACAGGCTCGCATTGAAGAATGCTGCGGCTTTGGCGGCACCTTTGCCATCCGCTACCCCGACATTTCCGAAGCCATCGTCAGTGACAAGGTCGCCGCCCTGAAAGACACCGGCTGCGAACGCGTCGTCAGCGCCGACTGCGGTTGCCTGTTCAACATCACCGGCCGCGCCGCCAAACAGGACGAGGTGGCCGGCATCAGCACCCCGTCGCTACCGGGCGAACACCTGGCCAGTTTCCTCTGGCGCCGTACCACCGTGGGAGCCGCGACATGAGCGCCCGCGAGCGCATCCTGGGCCGCCTGCGCGCCACGAGCATCCCCGAAAAACCAGCCCTGCCGGATGTGGCAGGGTGGTTCGATGCACACCGCCGCCAGGAAGATTTACCTCAGCGCATCACGCGCCTGCGCAACGCGCTGGAAGCCGTGCACGCCGAAGTGCATGACACCACCGCCGCCGGCTGGCCCGACCTGCTGCTGCAGATAGCCACCGCCAAAGGCCTGCGCAACCTGCTGATCGGCGCGGACACTCCACACGGCGCCCAGTTGGCCGCGCGCCAGCCCGCCAACCTGGCCCTGATGAACTACGCGCAGTCGGTCGACACCTGGCGCGACATTTTGTTTGACGACATCGACGCCTCGCTCACGCTGGCGCGCAGCGCCATTGCCGAAACCGGCAGCCTGGTGCTGTGGCCCAACGCCAGTGAGCCGCGCCTGATGTCGCTGGTGCCACCGCTGAGTTTTGTGCTGCTGGACGTCACCACGATCCACGCCGACCTGCACGCCACCCTGCGCGCCGAGAACTGGAAAGACAGCATGCCAACCAACGCCCTGCTCATCTGCGGCCCTTCCAAGACCGCCGACATCCAGCAAACCCTGGCCTACGGCGCACACGGCCCGCGCGAACTGGTGGTGCTGCTGTGCCACCCTGAAGGAGCCGCATCATGAGCAAGGTCATTCCGATCCACCCGGCCGAAGACTTCAAGGAACGCAGCCGCCAAGTGCTTAACGACCCCGGCCAGCGCAAGAACTTTCGCGGCGCCATGGACTTTTTGCAAGCCAAGCGACGCAACCAGTTTCCCGATGAAGAAGAACGCGAAAGCCTGCGCGAACTCGGCTCCGCGATTCGCCAATACAGCTTGGCGCACCTGCCCCGCTTGCTCGAACAGTTTGAAACCAACCTGAAGGCCAACGGTGTGCAGGTGCACTGGGCGCAAAACGCCGATGAGGCCAACGCCATTGCGCTCGGCATTGCCCAGCGCGTCAACGCCAAGCGCATCATCAAAGGCAAGTCGATGGTGAGCGAGGAAATCGAGTTCAACCACGCGATGGAAGCGGCCGGCATCGAGGCCTTTGAGTCCGACATGGGCGAGTACATCGTCCAGCTG
>CAJAFJ010000427.1 GCA_903938955.1 uncultured beta proteobacterium
CCCGAAGCATTACAAAGCCGACTGCAAGCGGTGCTGGTGCGTCACGGGCTTGAGTTCGATTTGAGCTGGACCATCGGCGGCCTGCCATTTCTCACCACGCCGGGCACGCTGGTCGATGCGGTCGTGGCCGCCATCAAAACCGAGACTGGTATTGACACCGTGCTGTCCACCACCGGTGGCACCAGCGACGGGCGCTTTATTGCCAAAATTTGCCCTCAGGTCATTGAGTTTGGCCCGCCCAACGCCACCATCCACAAAATCGACGAACACCTGAACGTGGCCGACATCGAACCCCTGAAAAACATTTACCGGCGTGTCCTGCACAACCTGCACACGCAACTCATCACATGACCCTCATTGAACTGATTGAATCGTCTGCCCAGCAACTCACGGCAGCGGGCGTCGCCTTCGGCCACGGCACCACCAACGCCTTTGACGAAGCCGCCTGGCTCGTACTCTGGCAACTCGGCTTGCCGCTGGACACGCCACTGGAGGGCGCCGTTGACGACCCTGAGTGCGTCGCCCATCGCGCAGTGACCAGCGCCGAACAAGTGCAAGTGGCGACGCTCCTGGCGACCCGCATCAGCACCCGCAAACCCGCCGCCTACCTGACCCGGGAAGCCTGGCTGCAAGGCGTGCCGTTTTACGTCGACGAACGTGCCATCGTGCCGCGCTCCCTGATTGCCGAGGTGCTGGTGAGCGGTGGCATTGACTACTGGCTGTCCGAGCGCACCCACCGCGTGCTCGACCTGTGTACCGGCAACGGCAGTCTGGCGGTGCTGGCGGCCATGACTTACCCCGATGTGACGGTGGATGCCTCCGACATCTCGGCCGATGCGCTGGCGGTAGCCCGCATCAATATTGATAAACACCAGCTGCAAGACCGCATCACCCTGCTGAGCTCCGATGGACTGGCTGGCGTCACCGGCCCTTACGACCTGATCGTGTGCAACCCGCCCTACGTCAACGCCCAAAGCATGACCACCCTGCCCGCCGAATACCACGCCGAGCCAGCGCTGGCGCTGAGCGGCAACGCCCAGGGCGGCAGCGACGGCATGGACTTCATCCGCCAACTGCTGCTGGATGCGCCCCGCTACATGAGCGAACAAGCCGTGCTGGTGCTGGAGATTGGCAATGAACAAGCCCACTTCGAAGCGGCCTTTCCGAAGCTGCAGCCGATCTGGCTTGAAACCAGCGCGGGCGAAGAACAAGTGCTGCTCCTGACCCGCCAAACCCTGATAGCCTAAAATCAGGGTATTCCCAGGGCTGCCCTGCGGACTTGTTCCGCAACTCCGACCAGCCCGCCTCCCCAAATGGCCGCCGGATTCCCTCCGGCACGCCATTGCGACATGTCATTCCAACTGAAACGATTTCCGTGATTACTTTAAAAAACGTCATCCTGCGCCGCGGAGCCAAAGTGCTGCTCGACGGTGCCACCGTCACCATCAACCCGGGTGAAAAAGTCGGTCTGGTCGGCCGCAATGGCGCCGGCAAATCGTCCCTGTTCGCCCTGCTCAATGGCACGCTGCACGAAGATGGTGGCGAGTATTTCATCCCCAGCCAATGGCGCATGGGCCAGGTCGCGCAGGACATGCCGGAAACCGATCAATCCGCCACCGACTTCGTGGTGGATGGCGACGTCAACCTGCTGGCCGCGCAACAAGAAGTGACCGCCTCGGAAGCCACCGAAGACTACGACCGCATGGCCCACGCCTACATGGCGCTGCAAGACGCTGGCGCGCATGACGCACCGGCGCGCGCCCAGGCACTGATTCTCGGTTTAGGCTTTAAAACCACCGAACTCACCAACCCGGTCAACAGCTTCTCCGGCGGCTGGCGCATGCGCTTGCAGTTGGCCCGTGCGCTGATGTGCCCGTCCGACCTGCTGCTGCTCGATGAGCCGACCAATCACTTGGACTTGGACGCACTGGTGTGGCTGGAAGCCTGGCTCAAAAAATACGAAGGCACCATGGTCGTCATCAGCCATGACCGGGAGTTTCTGGATGCCGTGACCAATGTCACCCTGCACATTGATATGGGCAAGCTGGTGCGCTACGGCGGCAATTACAGCAAGTTTGAAGACATGCGCGCCGAGCAGATGACGCTGCAGCAAAACGCCTTCTCCAAACAGCAAGACAAAATTGCCCACCTGCAAAAGTTCATTGCCCGCTTCAAAGCCCAGGCCAGCAAAGCCAAGCAGGCCCAAAGCCGGGTCAAGGCGCTGGACCGCATGGAAAAAGTGGCCCCGCTGCTGGCCGAAGCCGACTTCACCTTCGAATTCAAGGAACCGGCCAATTTGCCCAACCCCATGCTGTCCATGAGCGGTGTGAGCTTTGGCTACCCGCCACCCGAAGGCTCGCCCGAAGGCACGCCACCGACCGTGATCGTGCATAACGTCAGCAAGTCGGTGTTGGCCGGTCAGCGTATCGGTATTTTGGGTGCCAACGGTCAGGGTAAATCAACGCTGGTGAAAACCGTCGCCCGTGATTTGGCGGCCATTGGCGGCGAAGTGACTGAAGGCAAGGGCCTCAACATCGGCTACTTTGCCCAGCAAGAACTGGACGTGCTGCGCCCCGCCGACTCCCCGCTGGAACACATGATCCGCCTGGTGCGCGAACTGACCGCTGCCGGCAAGATCGCCGGTCAGGCCACACGCGAGCAAGACCTGCGCAGCTTTTTGGGCACCTTCAACTTTGGTGGCGACATGGTCAAG
>CAJAFJ010000428.1 GCA_903938955.1 uncultured beta proteobacterium
GCCTTCTCCGGCAAAGACCCAACAAAGGTGGACCGCTCGGCCGCTTACGCCGCACGCTATGTGGCCAAGAACATTGTGGCGGCCGGTCTGGCGCGCCAGTGCCAGATTCAGGTGGCCTACGCCATTGGTGTCGCCAAGCCGATGAACGTGACGGTCTACACCGAAGGCACGGGCGTGATCCCGGACGAAAAAATCGCGGAACTGGTCAACGAGTACTTTGACCTGCGCCCCAAAGGCATCATCATGATGCTTGACTTGCTGCGTCCGATTTATGAGAAGACCGCTGCCTATGGTCACTTTGGCCGCGAAGAGCCCGAGTTCACTTGGGAGCGCACCGACAAGGCGCACACCCTGCGCGCGGCGGCTGGGCTGTCAGCCATCTAAACGCCAAGTTTGGGTGAATCAAGCCCGCGCCCACTTGATTCACCCTCGCCCTACGGCACACGCAACGTGCGGTAGCGCAACTGCATCGGGCATGGCTGTGCGGGATAATTAAAATTCCTTTTGATCGCCGCCCCATGCCACAACCGCACCAACACCCGCAGCTTGACCCCGGCACTTGGGGCCGGGCTCTTATGCGGAGCCTGCGCAGTTGGTGGCACCTGTTTCATTTTGGCGCCGTGGTCATGGTGATGGCGCTGTCGCCCTCCACCTACAACCGAGCCCACCGCGCCACCACGGCGCGGCATATTTATGCCAGCACCTGGCAGGTACTGCCCTGGTTCACCACCATGGCAGCCCTGCTCAGCCTGGTGTTGATCCGCGTCGTGGTGGTGTCGGCCCAAAGCTACGGCCTGTCGCAGTACGCACTGGAGATGGTGGTGCGCGTGCTGGTGCTCGAACTCATCCCCTTGTCGGCGGCCATGTTCGTCGCCCTGCGGGCCGAACTGTCCTTTAGCGCACGAGCCAGCACTGGCGCACTGGCCAGTGAGCAACCCGGCCCGACAAGCGCGGTAGTAAGCATGCAACAGCTGCGCCATGAGCTGGTGCCGCGCGTGATGGCCAGTGCATTTGCCGTGCTGGCACTGGCCACGGTCAGCAGTGTGATCGCGCTGGTGCTGTGCTACACCGTTGTTTACGGTCTGTCCCCCTGGGGGCTGCCGGGCTACACCCGCACGGTGGGCCATGTGTTTGACTTGGCGGTAACACTTGGGTTTGCGCTTAAAACCTTGTTTTTCAGCTTGGCGGTGGCGATTGTGCCGCTGGCGGCCAGCCTGGAGGCGCCACGCCAAGCCGCACGCGATGATGCCGTGCAACCCGGTGCCGTTCGACTCTTTCTGGTTTTACTCTTGATTGAGGCCGCCTCGTTGGCCATCAAGTACATCTGAGCACCCACCACATGGAAAATAATTCCGACATCACCTCGCCGCCCATCGCCCAAGTCGAGCGCAAAGCCATCGTGCTGCTGGTGGGGGTCACGCTGCTGGTGTGCAGCTTTCTGCTCTACGTGATGGTGGCGCGCGGCGTGTTCGAGAGCACGCAGCAACTGGTGCTGATCTCTGACGACTCCGAGGGCGTCATCGTTGGCATGGACCTCACCTTCTCGGGCTTTCCGATCGGGCGGGTGCGCCGCATCGAACTCAGCGCCGAGGGCAAAGCCCGCATGGTGATTGACGTGCCGCGCAAAGATGCCCGCTGGCTGCGCACCTCAAGCATCTTTACCCTGGAGCGCGGCATGGTGGGCGAAACCCGCCTGCGCGCCTACAGCGGCATCCTGACCGACCCACCCTTGCCTGAAAACGCCGAGCGCGACGTGTTGCGCGGCGATGCCAGCGCCGAGATTCCCCGCATCGTGACGTCCACCCGCGCCCTGCTGGAAAACCTCGACAACATGACCCGCGCGGAATCCAGCATCAACACCAGCCTGGCCCATCTGCAAACTGTCACCGAGCGGCTAACCGGACGCCACGGCCTGCTGACCGGCGTGCTGGGCAGCGAGGACCAGGCCAAAAAAGTCATCGAGATGCTCGACCGCAGCAACGCCCTGCTGGCTAAAACTGACCAGCGGGTGTTCGGCGCCAACGGCGTGATGGACGGCACCCAGGCCGCTGTGACACAACTCACCGGCGTGCTGACCGATGTGCGTGCCAGCTTGGTCAAAGTTGACGCCGTGCTGGCCGAAGCGCAGGCGGTCGGCGCCAATGCGCGCGTAGCCAGCACCGACTTGGGGGCCCTGCGTGCCGAGGTGGAATTGAGCCTGCGCAAGGTGAGCCAACTGGTGGATGAAGTCAATCGCAAATGGCCTTTCGCCCGCGACACGGAACTCAAACTGCCATGAAAACCTGCTTTACCGTTCTGAGTGCCGCCTTGCTGCTGGGTGCCTGCGCCAGCCAACCCGCACCGCCCGATTGGCAAGCCAACGCGTTCTCATCACTCAAGGGCTTCACTGCGGCCTACCTGAGCGGTAACACACGGCTGGCCGACTTTGAGTTTGCACGCGTCAGGCAGGAGGTGTCCAGCACCGGCCGTGCCGACTTGCTGGCCCGCGTCGAACTGGTGCGCTGTGCCACCCGTGTGGCCAGTCTGGAATTTGACAACTGCGCCGCTTACCAACCGCTGGCACCCGATGCCCGCCCGGAAGAACAGGCTTATGCGGCCTATTTAACCGGCCACTGGCGCGGATTGAATGCAGCCTTGCTACCGCCGCAACACCGCGCAGTGGTGCTGAATCCAACGACCACAGACCCTGTACTGAAGGACATTGAAGACCCGCTGGCGCGTCTGGTGGCGGCGGGCGCCCTGCTGCAAAACCAGCGCTTGACGCCAAGCCATATGGCGCAGGCGACCGAGACAGCGTCAGCCCAAGGGTGGCGGCGCCCGCTGTTGGCTTGGCTGGGCTTGCAACGCCAGCGCGCCCATGACAGCGGGGACGCCGAGGCGGCAGCCAAGCTTCAGCGGCGTATCGACCTGGTGCTGCAAGCCCCGCAAAAATCTCAGTGAGCCGGGTCCGGGTGCGCAACCGTTCGGCCGATGTCTGGCCAACGGTGGTGCAAGTAAATCCAGGAAACCAGCCCCAGCGACATCATGGCCAGCGAAGCCGCAGCCAGTGCCACGGTCGAATGCATCACCAGCGGCGCAATCACCCCGGCCACTAGCCCATTGGCCGTGGCGGCAATAAAGGCCTGCAAAGATGACGCCATGCCACGCCGCTCGGGGTGCAGGTCCAGCACCAGCAGCGTTACCACCGGCACCATCAAGGCCCAGCCAAATGAGAAGATGGCAATCGGAAACAGGGACCACCGCACATCCGCCTTGAACAGCACATTGGCCACCAGGTTGACGACGCCGATCGTCAGCATGGTCAAAAAACCGTACCTGATTTGCTGCTTGGGCGCCAGCTTGCCCGCCATGCGGCCACTGACCCAGGCGCCGCCCATGATGCCGCTGATGGTGAGGATGAAAAACCAGAAAAACTGCGTCGGCGCCAGCGCCAGGTGATCACCCAAAAAAGCCGGCGCGGATAAAACATACAAGAACATGCCGTTGAACGGCACCCCACTGGCCAACGCCAGCAAGAAAAATCGCGGGTCCCGCCCCAACTGCACATAGCCCTGCATCAGGTTGCTGACCTTGAGCGGCTGCCGATGTGACAGGTGCAAGGTCTCGGGCAGCAATTTGTAATTGGCGATCCACAGCGTCACACCCACTCCGGTCAAAAACCAAAACACACTGTGCCAGCCCAGATGCACAAACAACCAGCCCCCGATAATGGGCGCAATGGCGGGGGCCACGCCAAAGTAGATGGTGATCTGGCTCATCACCTTTTGCGCCTGCGTCGGGTCAAACATGTCGCGCACCACGGCACGCGCCACCACAATGCCAGCCCCAGTGCTCAGGCCCTGCATAGCCCGAAAAAACACCAATTGTCCAA
>CAJAFJ010000429.1 GCA_903938955.1 uncultured beta proteobacterium
AATCGTTCACAAATCGTCCTGCGACTGCTCGCCCATATGTGTTCGTAGCCAAAGTACCTGTTGATCCAACCGTCGTTGGGACACGCGCAAAGAATGTCGCCAGCCCCCCTGACGGAATATCAACCTTCAGAAATGTTTTTTTTGCTGCCTGCGTATCGGTCCAGGATGAAATACTACTAATGGCGACCATGCAACTGTCATCAGGGCAACTTCCCACACTCAGATTCGCGGTCGTGATCATGACGGGCGATGAAAACTTGAAATTATTTTGTGCGGCTACTGCAATGGCATAAGCAGCCGCACTATTTGCATCACAACAAACTCTAGCCCCAGTTTGATCAAGCTGCTTAGCCCCTGCCAATGCCGCCGCATCCGCTGCATTTTGTAATTCGGTACGCACTACATACGTACGCCCCAAATCGATCACCAGTGCGGCAAACCCAATCAAAACCGCTAACGAAAGCCCAAATAAAATAAGCACCGCACCCCGCTGTTGGCCCGGGCCGACAAGGGAATCATGCGTTTTCATGCTTCATCTCCTTCAGATAAACCGACATCTATTCACTACTTGTTATTAGTGATGATTTCAAACGTCTGCGGCGGTGTCTTGAACGACTCCTGGTAACGGTCTTGCGCGCTGGCGGCCGCTTTACCATCCAGGCCCAACACCGGGTCCGTGCTGACCGGGGTGTTGGCGTTCAGTGTTTGCGCCAACTTCGCCTCGCGCACGGCATCGCCAAACTTGGCGTCGTAATTGGGGGTGTTGCTGGCGCAACCCGCCAGCACAACGCTCAGCAGGCCCAGGTTGAAAGTGATCTTGTTCATGGCATTTCCTTTATTGAGTCACAGCGGGAGCGGGCGCAGTCCCTTCGGCACGCCCATTGATCAACACATCCGCACGGGTAGGCTCGATGTGGTTGCTAGTGGGCAAGGTGGGCTGCTCAGACAATGGCTTCACCAAACGGGGGGTGATGACAAACAGCAACTCGGTCTGGTCTTTTTGGAACTCGCTGCTACGGAACAAGGCGCCCAACATAGGCACCTCACCCAAGCCCGGAAAACGTTTAATGGCGGTGGTGGAATTATTTTTAATCAAGCCCGCGATCACAATACTCTGACCATCATTGAGTTGCACCGTCGTGTCTGCGCGGCGAACCGTCAATGAAGGCAGCACTGACACCACGCCGTTCACCGTGGTGAAGGGCGAGCCAGCTTGCGATAGATCAGACACCTCTGATAAGAGCTTCAGGTTAATGCGCGTGCCGTCCAGCACGGTCGGGGTGAAGCGCACACCGATGCCGAATTCTTTCTCTTCCAGCGTCACGGTGTTGCCACCAATATCAGTCGAGCGACTGACCGGGATGAATATTTTTCCGCCTGACAGAAAGCTGGCGGACTGGCCGCTGACGGCCATGATGTTGGGCTCGGCCAGTATGCGCACCAAACCGTCATCATTTTGACCATCGATGATCAGGGATGATTTTCCTATGCGCAACGCTTCCACCAGCCCATTACCGTTGCTCAAGAAGTTGGACATCATGGAGAACACATTTTCGCCACTGCTGCTGGTGCGCTTATACGCGGCGCTGGCGCCCAACTTGTCAATCAAGGACTTGCTGACCTCGGCAATCTTGACCTCAAGCATGACTTGCTGAGCCTGCGCTATCTGTAGCAGGTTGATCACTTTGGCGCTGGCTTTGCTGTCACCCTGCCCGCCTGCATCACTTTTAATAGCCAGGGCGGAACCGGCTTTCACCTTGGCATCCCCCGCTGTCACTGGCAAATCCAGGCTGCGGTTGATGTCACGCACAAACGCATTGGCAATGTCTTCTGCATACTTGGCTTTGGCGGCACTGGACACCACGCCAGTCAGGATCACCGAGTCAGCAGCCGGGCGAACGCGGATGCCCGTTTCGTCCGGCATCAACTCACGTAGTTTTTTCTCCATGCGTGCCGAGTCAATGCTCACGTTGACATCAATCGCGGTGGTGGCTCCGCCCTTGCGCCATATCAACAGGTTGGTTGAGCCGTGGGCTTTGCCCAGCAAGTAGAGTTCAGTAGGACTGATCAGGGACACATCCGCAATGCTGGGGTTGCCCACCGATATACGCTCAATCGCAGACGGCAGGCGCATCAAGGTGGACTTGCCGATGATCAACTCCAGCGCAGGGCCGACCACGGCCAACTCGCTGCTGGACGAGGCGGCCAGCGGCGGGCTGGTTGCCGCCGTTTTACCTTTGATGATCGCGGCGGTCTGGGCATGCGCGGCAGACAGCGTTAACGCGGCCACAGCGGTCAGCGTCCACAGAATGGTTTTAGGGGCATGGTTCATGGAGCGTCCTTGAAAATCAGAATTCAGAGTTGGCTTTTTGCACGCCGCGTATGACCTCAACGGTGGCGGCTTCGACGGGCACAGGTTTCGGTGCAGGCACCGCCTTACGCGGTGCAGCCAGGCGGGCCTTGGCGATGGGGCGCGCGGCAGACGCGGTTTGTGCCACTGCGGGTGCTGCCTGAACGACATCTTTGGTCAGCAAGTCTTCACGGCGCATGCCTGCGGTTTCGGTCTCAATCAGGTCAACAGGATTGCGCAGCACCAGTGACAGCGAGCCAATGCTGCGCGCCAGGTCAATTTTTTCAGCCTCATCTGGCGACACTTCCAGCGTGACGGCGTTCACCACCTTGGGCTTGGTTTCGTCCCGGTTGGCCTCTTGCGCCACGGCCAACACCAGGATTCGTCTCAAGACAATTTTGGACACGGCCTTGTCTTTGTTGTCTGTGATGTTGACCATCACATCCACAAAACTACCAGGCAGTGCAAAGCCCGCCACCCCGACCAC
>CAJAFJ010000430.1 GCA_903938955.1 uncultured beta proteobacterium
AACTGGAATACGGCAGCGCCACCGTCGAGTTGCACACCGACGCCGTCAAGCCCGGTGACCGCGTGCTGCTGATTGACGACTTGATCGCCACCGGCGGCACCATGATGGCGGGAATGAAGTTGCTCGAAAAACTGGGCGCCACGGTGATTGAAGGCGCCGCGATTGTGGATTTGCCGGAACTGGGTGGTTCCCAAAAACTGAAAGATTCAGGGCTGTCTCTGTTCACACTGCTTGATTTTTCAGGGCACTGAAGCCGTCAACCACGCCTAATTCAAATCGCCGTATTGGGTCACGCTGAGCGGTGACACGTGATCGTCTTGGGGCGAAATTTGCGTGTCCTCAAAATCGCCAGGTGGCGCAGGGTTGCGTCGGCCCGAGGTGACGCTGCGGCCAGGGACCGTCTTCGGGGCCGCCTTCGCGGCGCTGGCCAGGGCACGCTTGAACGCGTCCACCTCGTCCTGTTGCAGCGGCTCGTAACTGTGGGTTTTGTTGACTGCAGACGGCGGCGTTGCGGGTACGTTCAAAGGCCGCGGCGGTTGCGGCGTTTTGGCAGGCTCGGTCCCTGACATCGTGGCGGAGTTTGGAACGCCAGCCATATGTGGCTCCCTCACGCGCCAGTAAACCGCGGTGATTACCATGTCGTGTCGCGCTTTGGCCGCTTGCGCCATCATGGCTTCAATCTCGGCCAGGCGATGGGCACCACCTGCCGGTTGATGGATCAAATCCATCATGATCATGTACTGCAGACCCCGCGCGTCCAGCGACAACACCTTGAACTTGTAAGCGGCCGCCAGCACGCCAGCCCGAATCATGGCGTCATGCACCACGGTGTAAAGAAGCTCACGGTGTTCGAGTCGCTCACTTTTGCGGCCCGGGACCTGACTGGCCGACAATTTGTCTCCGACGGTCGGCCGCGCCTGGGTCTCGGCCATGGGGCCTGTCCCAGCCTTGGCCGCGGTCAAGCCAGTGAATTTCGTGGTGAACCAACTCAACATTGACATGTATTTCTTTCCTGTAGCAGCACTACGCAAGCCTTGATTCTGCCGTCATCTGCGAAAACCGGGGGCTCACAACCAGAACCCAAGCGAGCCCGCCCCCCAACGCACACCGAAACACGTTATCGGTTCAGCTATTTTCCGATACAAAATTTGGAAAAGATCACGCCCAGCAAATCATCGGACGTGAATTCACCGGTGATGTGACTCAGTTCGAGCTGCGCCAGACGCAGCTCCTCGGCCAACAAATCCAGTGACTGAGCGTCGGCAGCCAAATGGGCCGACGCTTCCATCAAGTGAGCGTCCACTTCGCGCAAGGCCCGGACATGGCGCTCCCGTGAGATGAAAACGCCCTCGGGGACCGACTGCCAACCGGCAACTTCCAGCAACTTGAGACGCAAGGTATCCAGGCCGGCCCCGGTTTTGGCGGATAGCGTCAGCCCCGCCACGGGCTCGTCTGATGCCACTGCGTCGGCCTTGTTCCAGATATCGATCACGGGCACGCCGACCGGCAGTTTCAGGCCCAAGCCACGCGCAATAGTGGCATCGTCAGCAAGGTAATCCGCCACCTTCATGCGCGTCAAATCATGCAAAAACAGCACAGCATCGGCGGTCTCGATGGCATCCCAGGCACGCGAGATACCCATTTTTTCGATCTCGTCATCGCTGTCGCGCAGACCTGCGGTGTCGATGACATGCACCGGCACGCCTTCGATCTGGATGGTTTGTTGCACCTTGTCGCGCGTGGTGCCGGCAATCGGCGTCACGATCGCCAGTTCGGCGCCGGCGAGGGCGTTGAGCAGCGATGATTTTCCGGCGTTGGGCTGGCCCGCAATCACGACGCTGATGCCTTCGCGCAGCAGCGCTCCCTGACGCGCTCTTTGCAGCACCGATTGCAGCATTTGCTGCAACTTGGACAATTGGCCGTGTGCATCCGCCTGGCGCAGGAAGTCGATTTCTTCTTCCGGAAAATCCAGCGTGGCCTCGACCAGCATGCGCAGGTGGATCAGCGCATCCCGCAAGGTGTGAATTTCTTTGGAAAAAGCGCCCGACAGCGACAGACTGGCACTGCGCGCTGCCGCCTCGGTGCTGGCGTCGATCAGATCGGCAATGGCCTCGGCCTGGGCCAGATCGATTTTGTCGTTCAGGAACGCGCGCTCTGAAAACTCCCCTGGCAACGCGACCCGCAGACCTCGCAAGCGCGGGGCTTGGGCTGCGGGGTCCATCTCTGCCGCCGCTTCCAGGCAGCGCGCCAACAAGAGTTGCAGCACCACCGGCCCGCCGTGGGCCTGCAATTCCAGCACGTCCTCGCCGGTAAAAGAGTGTGGGGCCGGGAAGTAAATGGCCAGCCCCTGGTCAATTGCCACGCCTGTCGCATCAAGAAAAGGCAGGTACGTGGCTTCGCGGGGCTTGAGCTGACGTGAAAAAAGCGCCTGAACCAGCGCTTTGATATTTTTCCCACTGACCCGGACAATGCCTACCGCACCCCGACCGGGGGCGGTGGCAATGGCTGCGATGGGATCGCTATGACGCGGCAGCGACACGGCCAGTTAAAACTTGGGCAAGTTGAACTGGGGTGGCACACCCATGCGGGTGTTGATGACCCACTGCTGCGCAATCGACAACACGTTGTTGGTGATCCAGTACAGCACCAGACCGGCCGGGAAGAAGAAGAACATCACGCTGAAGGCCAGCGGCATGAACCACATCATCTTGGCTTGCAAGGGATCAGGTGGTGCGGGGTTCAAGGCCGTTTGCAGCACGGTGGTCAGGGTCATCACCAGCGGCAGGATGTAGAACGGATCAGGCGACGACAAATCGTGAATCCACATCACCCAGGGCGCGTTGCGCATCTCGACGCTCGACAACAGCACCCAGTACAGGGCAATGAACACCGGAATCTGGATCATGATCGGGAAGCAGCCGCCCATCGGGTTGACTTTCTCCTCGCGATAGATACGCATCATTTCTTGCTGCATCTGCTGCGGGTTGTCCTTCAAACGCTCGCGCATTTCGGTGATTTTCGGGTTCACCGCCTTCATCTTGGCCATGCTGGCGTACGCCTTGGCATTGAGCCAGTAGAAAGCCGCTTTCAGCAGCAGCACCAAGGCCATGATGGACCAGCCCCAGTTACCGATGAAACTCTGGATCTTGTCGAGCAGCCAGTACAGCGGCTTGGCCAAAATGGTGAGCCAACCGTAGTCTTTGACCAGTTCCAGCCCCGGCGTCAGTGACTCCAGCACTTTTTCTTCTTGCGGACCGGCAAAGAATTTGGCATCCACCGCGCGGCTGGTGCCCGGCGCAATGTTGTCCAGCGTGGTGATCATGCCCACGGCATAAAGATTGGTGTCCACCTTGCGCATGAACAGATCGCGCTTGATGCCGTCACCCAGCAGCCAGGCGCTGGCAAAGTAGTGCTGCACCATGGCCACATAGCCGTTTTCCGCCGTTTTCTCGATGTCGACCTTGTTCTTTTCAATGTCGGAGAACTCCACCTTTTGGTATTTCTTGGCTTCGGTATAGATGGCCGGACCGGTAAAGGTCGAATAGAAAGAGGACTCGCCCAAGGGCTTGTTGCCATCGCGCACCAACTGCAGGTACAGCTGGGGTGACACGGCGACCGTGCCCACGTTGAACACCTCATGCTTGACCACCGCCGCATAGGCGCCGCGCGTCAAGGTGTACGTTTTCACCAGTTTGACACCACCCACCGCCGGAGACTCAAACCGGACCACCAGTTCTTGCGCACCGTCGGCGAGCGTGCGCTCACCCGGCGCCACGGTCATAACTGATTTATGAGTCGGAAATGCGCCACCTGCCGCACCCGCGATCAGGCCGGTTTGGGCCAGATAAGTGCGCTCTTTTGTTTCATCCAACAGGGTGAACTGCCGCGTCTTGTCGGCCATGTCAGCGTGCTTGAGAAACTCGGTCTGCACTAAGGAGCCGCCTTCGGTGTCAAAGGTCAACTTCAGCACGTCCGTCGACACGACGATACGTTCGCGAGGCACGGGCGCCGCATTGGCGGCCGCACCAATCGCGGCAACAGCGCCAGCCATCGGAGCGGCACCAGCCGTATTGGCCGCAGGCACAGCGCTTGGCACACCCGATGCGGGCGCCGCGGGGCCGGCACTGACCGCCGACTTGGCGGGGCCGGGGAAAAAGGTGGCCTTATGACCGTTATAAAGTTGCCATTGATCCCACAGCAAAACCATGGAAAAGCCAAAGACCACCCACAAAATGGTGCGACGTATATCGTTCATGAAGACTTCTTTTGAGTGGAAGAGGAAAACAGCTGTGTAAAGAGCCGGGGTTTTTCGAGGGGAACAGGATCAGCACCACCTGCACACCAGGGATGGCAACGCGCCAGACGCGCCAAGGTCAGGTAACTGCCCGTCGCCGCACCGTGCGCCTGCAAGGCTTGCAAGGAATAAACAGAACAAGTCGGCTCAAACCGGCAAGCCGAACCGAGCCAGGGGCTCAGTAGCAAGCGGTAAGCTTTGACCACGCCGATCAGCACGTTTTTGATCATGCCGCAGCTTTCGATGCAGCAGACGCTGGTGAGCGCACCGCGACGCGGGCAAACAATTGGTGCAATTCCAGCCGAACCGCTTCTTTCAGCGCCTCAGACGTGGCACTGACAAAGTGTTTACGGTCAAACCCCGTTCGCAAACGCACGACGTAGGCCGCTTTAGAAAAAGCGGATTCAAATTCAGCACTGAGGCTGTAGATCTGGCGCTTGATCGTGTTGCGTGTGACCGCACGTTTGGCCCAGCGCTTGGGCACCATGGCACCCATCCAGACCGCATCCACGACAAAAAGCGCCGATTCAGGCGCAATTTGAGATTCTGGCGAGTGTTGCGTGACCACGCCAGCATCAAGCTCCGCGCGGTGCAAAGCAAAATGAGCCGTACGTGATACGGTGCTACCTGCCAGTACCGCCTGAAACTGGCTTCGCGTTTTCAGTCGCTGCAATTTGATGCGGCGCCAGAACTACAAGTCAGCGGCTCGTGATTCGGGTGACC
>CAJAFJ010000431.1 GCA_903938955.1 uncultured beta proteobacterium
CTTGATCATCCACGGCGCGGCCCACAACGTTTGCATGGCGACCAGGCCACCGTAGCAAATAAAACCGAGTGGGGCCATTTTGCGGAAATAGGGGTGCGCCCACACCTGCGCATAGCTGGTGGCGATCGGCGCAGGCTGACCGACCACGGGGGCCGCCTTCTCCCAGCGCGGCACTTGCCAGGCAATCAACGCCATCGCCAGCAACACCAGCAGGGCCAAGCCCAAAAACAGCACGCGCCAGCCCACCAGCGGCATCAGCCACTGCACCGGCAAAGTGGAAGCCACCATGCCGAAGGCGCCCACCATCAGCATCCAGGAATTGGCGCGCATTTGCGAGCCAGCCGCAAACCAGCGGCGGTAGCCAGTCAGCGGCGCCATCAGGCACGCGCTGACCCCGACGCCGCATAAGACGCGCGCCGCCAGCAGCCCGTAAAAGCTCGTGGCCATCGCGAAGGCCACGCAGCCGAGCACCGCAACGGCTAGAAAAGACAGGACCACCTTTTTTGGGCCATGGCGGTCAAGCCAGCGGCCTAAAGGCAATTGGGTCGCTGCAAAACCAAGAAAGTAGCCGCCTGCCAACAAGCCCAAATCGCGGGCGTTGAGGGCAAATTCCTGCATCAGCGTCGGCGATAAGGTGGCGGTAATCGCCCGGATCAAGGCGGAGAAGAAATAGGCAAAAGCGAAGGCCAGAAACACCAGGATGGCGCTACGCGGGGACAAATGACTCATTGAATTCGAATTCCTGCAAAAAATGTCTCGCCCGCTTCGGGCAAGGGCGCATCAGACGTGACAGACACCTGCACCAGCTCTGAGCCCACACCAAACCAAAGTGCTTGTACCGAAATGGCTGTATTGTCCGGGCGCATGCCCTGCGCCACCACCCGACGTGCTGGCACTGACACATTGGCACCCTTGATCGAATAGGGCAATGCTTCATTGGACCCGACCCGCAGATTGCTCAGTGTCGCCTGCTGCCAGGTCTGTAGCGCAGCTGACTGCCCAGTGACGAGGTGCGTGTCGGCATAGGCCAGCGCAAACGAGGCAGCGCCAGCCTCACACGCCAACAGCGTCATCGGCACGGTTTGGTTGGCTAGCGTCACCTGGCGGGTCGTTGTCTCGGGCTTGCACGGAAACAAAGCCAGCACCGAGGACGAGACGGTACGCACCTCGCGCCAGTTGAACGTCGGACTGCAACCGTGCAGCATCAGCAAGCCGGCAAGAGCGGCAAGCTGCATCGTTTTCATACGCTGGGTTGACAAAGCGGTGCCGGTCAAGGACTACTTGAGTGCGCCGAACACCTTCTGGAGCAGCGCACTGCCGGTTCCCACTGGGTCCTGGCGAATTTTCTTCTCCTCTTCCCCGATCATGAAGAAGAGGCCATCGAGCGTTTTACCGGTGACGTACTGCTGAATATTGGCGTCTTCCTTTTTCACAAGACCGAAGCCAGCGGCCTTACTCGCCACCCGGTTGTACTTTTCAGCCAAACCGACTTTCTCGGTCGCCTTCGTCACCACCGGCAAGAACTTGACGCCCAAAGGCATCCGTGTTTTTTCAGCAAAAAAGGTAGTGACGGAGGTTTCACCTCCCGTCAAAATCTTCTTGGCATCACTCACACTCATGGCTTTGACAGCGCCCACCAACAAATCCTTGCCCCTTGGCACGGCCGACTCTGCTGCCCGGTTCATGGCGGTCACCAGTTCATCAATCCGTGCCCCTTGACCAAAGCGGCGAAGTAACTTGCCGGCATCTTCCAAAAAGCCCGGCAAAGGAATCCGGACTTTGTCGTTACCCAAAAATCCATCACTTTTCCCGAGCAAATTGACGGCAGAGATCGCACCTTGCTCCAAGGCGGCCTTCAGGCCTTTGGAGGCGTCTGCATTGGTCAGCTCATCGATTGACAGCGCATACGCTTGCCGCTGCGCCAGCAAGACAAACGATGCGAGCAACGGTACGGGCAGGGAGGTAAACAGGCGACGGTCCATAAAAACACCCCAAATAAAGCAATAAGGCGTGTATCTTGCCACTGCTGGACGTGCTTTTAGTAACAAAAAAGTGAATAGAGCTTAACGCTGTCACAACGTCTTGTCAGAATCACCGATTCAACGCGCTGAGCAGGTGTCCGCCCCGGGTGCTTAGACGCTTCACTGACGCTTTGCGAATGGCAACGATGGGATGTGGGATCGCGGCGATGGATTCAGGTTGTCCGCTGAACCGGAATCGGTGCCGCATGTGCATGCGACACCGTTTACTTTACGCTTGAGCTTGTGCCAGCAGCGTGGCGGCGTCACTCACTTCAAATTTGCCAGGACCTTCAACGTTCAGCGAAACCACTTTGCCATCTTTCACCAGCATGGAATAACGGTCGCTACGCAAGCCCAGACCTTTTCCGGTGAGGTCCAAAGTCAAACCGGTGGCCTTGGTAAAGACCGCATCACCATCGGCCAGCATGCGAACTTTGCTGCCGGTCTTTTGATCACGTGCCCAAGCGCCCATCACGAACGCGTCGTTGACACTGATGCACCAAATTTCATCAACGCCAGCGGCTTTCAACTCAGAATACAGCTCGACATAACCGGGCACATGCTTGGCGGAACAGGTTGGCGTAAACGCACCCGGCAACGCAAACAGGGCAATGGTTTTGCCAGCGCTGGCTTTGGTTACGTCGACGGCATTGGGACCGATACTGCAGCCCTCGCCCTCCACTTCGACGTACTCCATTAACGTTACTGCGGGAAGACTGTCGCCTACTTTAATCATTGAATGCACCTTAACTAGTTAAATCGAATTCACCATTGAAAACGGCTCACATTGTGAGCCGTTTTTAAGAAACCTGCAGTCTCAGGACTGCATAGGCTTAAACCGCAGCAGCTTTCTGAACCAAGCGGGTAGCAACCCAGTTCTTGGTTTTAGAAATTGGGCGGCTTTCAGTGATTTCGATGATGTCACCGAGCTTGTAGACACCCATTTCGTCATGGGCATGGTACTTGCTGGATTTACCAACAATCTTGCCGTAGAGTTCATGTTTGACACGACGCTCAATGAGAACCGTCACAGTTTTCGCACGTTTGTCGCTGACAACTTTACCAGTCAGGGTACGCTTGAGGGATTTTTTAGCTTCCGTCATTTATAGCTCCTTATTTGGCGGATTTTTCAGCGCTTTGCTTCTCGACAAGAATGGTCTTGGCGCGAGCAATATCGCGGCGCGTGGAGCGCA
>CAJAFJ010000432.1 GCA_903938955.1 uncultured beta proteobacterium
AACATCAGCGCGGCCTTGTCCGGGCAGCTGCATGGTTGCAGACGCGCTCATTTACTTGCCCGCCGTGTACAGCTTGTCGAACTGGCCACCGTCGTTGAAGTGCACTTTTTGCGCTTCAGCCAGCGAGCCAAAGTAGTCGCTCACGGCGAACAACTGGAGCGGCTTGAAGGTGCTGGCGTATTTCTTCAACAGCGCGGCAGAGCGCGGGCGCAGCGCGTGTTTGGCGGCAATTTCCTGCGCTTCATCCGAGTACAGGTAGTCCAGATACGCCTTGGCTAACGCGCCCGTGCCTTTTTTGGCCACCGTGCGCTCCACCACCGCCACCGGGTTTTCAGCCACGATGCTGATGGACGGGTGAATGGCATCGACCTTGCCCACGCCAAATTCGCGGTCCACCGACAGCACTTCAGACTCAAACGTCACCAGCACATCGCCAATATTGCGTTGCAAAAAGATGGTGGTCGCATCGCGCCCGCCCTTGGCCAGTACCGGCACGTTCTTGAACAGCTTGGCGACAAACTCGGCCGCCTGCGCGTCGGTGCCGCCCTTCTTGCGCACATAACCCCACGCCGCCAGATAGGCCATGCGGCCATTGCCGCCGGTTTTAGGGTTGACCACGATCACCTGAATGCCGGGTTTGATCAGATCATCCCAATCCTTGATGTTCTTGGGGTTGCCGTTGCGGGTGAGAAACAGCATGGTCGAACTGGTCGGCGAAGCGTTGCCCGGAAAGCGCTTGGCCCAGTCTTTGGCCACGATGCCAGTGCTGGCCAAAAAGTCCACATCGGTGGTGGTGTTCATGGTCACCACGTCGGCGTCCAAGCCGTCGTTCACGGCCCGCGCCTGCGCGCTGGAGCCGCCGTGGGACTGGTCAATCTTGATGTCCTTGCCGGTGGTTTTCTTGTAGTTCGCGACAAAAGCGCCGTTGTAGTCTTTGTAAAACTCGCGTGACACGTCGTAGGAGGCGTTCAGCAGCGTGGTTTGTGCCGTGGCCCATTGGCCAGCGCTCAGCGCCAATCCGGCCAAGGCCAAAGTCAGTTTTTGTTTGAGTTTCATGCGGACTCCAGTTGATTGATTGAAAGATGCGACAAAGTCGGAACCGCGATGGACGCGGGGTAGTGTTCGCCGGTGAGCGACTGCAGCAGTGCCAGCCCCAGGGGCCAGGCACCAAAGCCAGATTCGATGTTGATGTGCCCGGCCTTTTGCAAGCGCACAAACTCAGATCCCCACGCCCGAGAATAAGCGCCTGCGGTGCGCACCGGGCAAAAGGGGTCATTGCTGCTGGCCACAATGATGCTGCGGTACGGCAGCGGCTGGTATGGCACCGGGGCAAAGTCGGCCAGAATGCCGCGCCGCTCCGGGTCGGCCGGCGCCACCAACAGGGCACCTTGAATGCGCGCGGTGGCCTCGGGTGGCAAATGCGTGGTGGCGATGCAGCCCAGGCTGTGCGCCACGATCACCACCGGGTCGGGTTGTTCAAGAATGGTGCGGGTGATGGACGCCACCCAGGCACTGCGCGAGGGCGTGATCCAGTCGTCTTGCTGCACCCGCACCGCGCCGGGCAGCTGCTCGGCCCACAGGCTTTGCCAGTGACCGGGGCCGGAATCACGCCAGCCGGGAACGATGATGATGCTTGCCATGTTAAGGGGATGTCGTTGTGTTTGAGAGTCAAAGAACAGGTTGAGGCGGATTGTGAAGCGCCCCTATTCAAACTCAAACTACTTATTTCCCATTTGTTTATCCAAAAAACAATATAAAGAAACCAAAATCCTAGCCCCTGCGCGCTCAATCCACCGGGGTTGTCGGCACCAGCGCAGTACTTCGCGCCACGTGAATGCGCATCGTGGCGTGCGTGGATTCACCGGCTTGCAGCTGGCGAACGCCCAGCCCGGCCGCGCTCGCACCGGGCGCGCCCATCAAATGGAACGCATTGTTGACGTGGCTGACCGGCTCCATGGCGACAAAGTGGCGGCTGTCGTTGGTGAACACCACCAGGCGATCCAGGCTGGACGTCACGCGGGTGTGCAGTTGTTCATCGCGCAAATGCACCACGCCGGGCCAGCCGTCATAGCAATGATCCACCTCCAGCGCGGCGCAGTCGGTGTCCAGGCCCGGTGAGGCGGCACGGTGCGTGGGCAGTTTGTCGGCCCCCATTTCCCAGCGCCCGCTGGCGTCAAACGAAAGATGGCTGCGTTGGCGTTTGACAAAGTAGGGGTGCCAGCCCAGCCCGGCTGGAACGATGTGGGCAGACCGGTTGCACAAGCTCAGGCTGAGGTCCAGCGCGTGGGCGCTCAAGCGGAACGTCTGCACGGCTGCGAAGGCGAACGGCCAGCTCTCATCCGGCAAGTGCTCATAGGCCAGCCGCGCATGCTGGGCGCTGGCCTCCAACACGCGCCAGGGCCGCTGCCAGCCGACACCGTGAATGGCATGGGGCTCGTCGCCGACGGTGGTTTGCAGCGGGTAACGGCTGCCGTTCCACAGCAGGCTGGCGTGCCCGACGCGGTTTGAAAATGGCAACAGCGGAAAGCATCCGGCTTGGCGGGCGCTGCTCAGCGCCGGGGTCGCCGGGACGCGCAGCACGGGAATAGCGTCCAGCCACAAGCCGGCAACACAGCCCCCGATGTCAGGCGCTATGTCACACCGAAAAGTCTGACACGACAGTTCGATGACGGCGGTTGGGCTCATCAAGTGATGGGCGCCGGGTTGAACAGCACCAGCGCGTTGTGCAGCTTCCAGTGTTCGGCCCAGGTTTGCTGGCCGCTGGCCACCGCCAGCATCAGCTCAAACAGCTCCCAGCCCACGTCCTCGATGCTGGCCTCGCCGCTGGCGATGCGCCCGGCATTCACGTCCATCAGGTCGTGCCAGCGGCGCGCCAGGTCGTTGCGCGTGGCGACCTTGATCACCGGACACTCGGCCAGCCCATACGGCGTGCCACGGCCGGTGGTGAAGATGTGCAGGTTCATGCCCGCCGCCAGTTGCAGCGTGCCGCAAATAAAGTCACTGGCCGGGGTGGCGGCATAGATCAAGCCCTTTTGCGTGAGCTTCTCACCCGGCGACAACACGCCGCTAATCGGCGCCGTGCCAGACTTGATGATCGAGCCCATCGCCTTCTCGACGATGTTCGACAAGCCGCCTTTTTTGTTGCCCGGGGTGGTGTTGGCGCTGCGGTCAACGCGACCTTTGGCCAGATAGGCGTCGTACCAGGCCATCTCGCGCACCATGGCCTCGGCCACGTCCGGCGTGCTGGCGCGAGCGGTCAGCTGGTCGATGCCGTCGCGCACTTCTGTCACTTCGGAAAACATCACGGTGGCCCCGGCGCGCACCAGCAAGTCGGTGGCAAAACCGACCGCCGGATTGGCGGTGACGCCCGAGAACGCATCGCTGCCGCCGCACTGCACGCCCACCACCAGTTCCGACGCGGGACAGGTCTCGCGCCGGCGCTGGTTCAGGCGCTCCAGATGCACTTTGGCTTGCCGCATGACCGAGTCGATCATGGCCATGAAGCCGACATGGGCGTCGTCCTGCAGGCACACCACATCAAGCGCTTCTTGCGCCCCGCGCTGGTCGCTGATCGGGATCGAACCCGGTGGCAACAGGCGCTCGGGCTGCAGCTTCTCGCAACCCAGGCTGACCACCATCACCTCGCCGCCAAAATTCGGGTTCAGGCTGATGTTGCGCAGGGTGCGGATCGGGATGATGGCATCGGGCGCATCAATCGCCACGCCACAGCCGTAGCTGTGCTCCAGCCCCACCACATCGTCCACATGCGGATACTGCGGCAGCAGCTCGGCCTTGATGCGCTGCACCGCAAAATCCACCACCCCCGCCACACACTGCACCGTGGTGGTGATGGCCAGAATGTTGCGGCTGCCCACCGAGCCGTCGGCATTGCGGTAACCCTGAAAGGTGTAGCCGTCCAGCGCGGGCAAGGGCGGCGGCTGGAGCGTGGCCATCGGCAGCCCCACCAGCTCCCGGGCTTCGGGCATTTGCAGCAGGCCCTCATGCACCCAGCTGCCAGCGGCGATGTCGCGCAAGGCCTGGCCGATGACCACGTTGTAACGCCGCACCGGCGCACCGGCAGCCAAATCAACCAGCGCCACCTTGTGGCCTTGCGGCACTTTCTCGCACAGCGTCAAGCCCGAGGCAAACACGGCACCTGCGGGCAGGCCGCCGTCATTGACCACGATCGCGACGTTGTCGGCCTCGTGCATGCGGATGAAAAGAGGCGCCAGCGCCGCACTGTCTGACATGACAAATCTCCTTGACGAAATGGCGCTGTTTCAGGCCAGGGTGTAGGCCGTTTTCACGATGGTGAAGAACTCCTGCGCATAACGGCCCTGCTCGCGCGAACCGTAGCTGGAGCCCTTGCGGCCGCCAAACGGCACGTGGTAATCGACCCCGGCGGTCGGCAGGTTGACCATCACCATGCCGGCCTGGCTGTGGCGCTTGAAGTGCGTGGCGTATTTGAGCGAAGTGGTGGCCACCCCGGCGGCCAGGCCAAACGGGGTGTTGTTGGCCTCGGCCAGCGCTTCGTCGTAACCCTTGACGCGAATGATGCTGGCGACCGGGCCAAACACCTCCTCGCGGTTGATGCGCATGTCGGCCGTGGTGTCGGTCAACAGGGCCGGGGCCATGTAAAAGCCTTCGGTGCCGCGTTGCAGGCGTTCACCACCCGCGACCAGCAGCGCACCTTCGGCCTGGCCGATGGCGACATAACTCAGGTCCTGCTCCAGTTGCGACAAGGACGACACCGGGCCGATGTCTATGCCCGCCTGCAACGCGTCACCGACCTTGAGGCTGGCCATGCGCGCCTTGAGCGCTTCGACAAAGCGGGGGTAAATGCCGTCGGTCACGATCAGGCGACTGGAGGCGGTGCAGCGCTGGCCGGTGGAGAAGAAGGCGCTTTGCACGCTGAGTTCCACCGCTTGTGCCAGGTCGGCGTCGTCCAGAATGACCTGCGGGTTTTTGCCGCCCATCTCCAGCTGCACTTTTTTCAGGTTGGCGGCGCACTGCTGGGCAATGCGGCCACCCACACCTTGCGAGCCGGTGAAGCTGATGCCGTCCACCCCGGGGTGGTTCACCAGCGGGTCGCCAATCACGCTGCCACGCCCCATCACCAGGTTGAAAACCCCGGCCGGGATGCCGCTGCGGCTGATGATCTCGGCCAGCGCCCAGGCGCAACCGGGCACCAGATCGGCCGGTTTGAACACCACGCAATTGCCGTAGGCCAGCGCGGGCGCAATCTTCCAGGCCGGGATGGCAATCGGGAAGTTCCACGGCGTGATGACACCGACCACGCCCAGCGGTTCACGCGTCACCTCCACCCCAATGCCGGGGCGCACTGACGGCAGCACCTCCCCGGCGGCGCGCAGGCATTCACCGGCGAAAAACTTGAAGATGTTGCCGGCACGCGCCACTTCGCCAATCGCTTCCGGCTTGGTCTTGCCTTCTTCACGCGCCAGCAGCGTGCCCAGTTCTTCACGCCGGGCCAGGATTTCGGTACCGATTTTGTCGAGCGCATCGGCACGGGCCTGGATGCCGGAGGTGGACCAAGCCGGGAAGGCAGCCCGCGCAGCCTGCACCGCAGCGTCGAGTTGTTCGGCCGTGGCCTGCGTGTAATCGCCAATCACATCGCCCAAATTGGACGGGTTGAAGTTGGGCGCGTAAGCGCTGCCGGCCAGCCATTGGCCGCCGATCAGGTTGTCGTGTTGCTGTGTCATGGTCGGTTCGTTCAAGCGGGTGTTACTGGGGGCCGAGCTTCTGGATCAGGGCCGCGAGTTCTTCCCTCTCGTGGGGTTTGAGGTCGGTCAGCGGCGCGCGCACCGGACCGGCGTCGTGGCCCACAATCCGGGCCCCGGCCTTGATGATGCTGACGCCATAACCGGGCACCCGGTTGCGAATCTCCAGGTAAGGCATGAAAAAGTCCTTGAGCAGGCGGTGCTGGGTCGCCAGGTCATCATTGGCAACCGCGTGGTAAAAATCCACTGCAGTTTTAGGGATGAAGTTGAAAACCGCTGACGAATACACCGGCGTACCCAGCGCCTTGTAGGCCGCCGCGTAGACCTCGGCCGTGGGCAGGCCGCCGAGGTAGGAGAAGCGGTCGCCCATCTTCATGTAAATGGAAGACATGATTTCAATGTCGCCAATGCCGTCCTTGAAGCCGATCAGATTCGGGCAGCGGTCCGCCAATATGGCGAGGGAATCGGGCGTGAGCCGGCAGACATTGCGGTTGTACACAATCACGCCAAACTTGACGCTCTTGCAAACGGCTTCGACATGCGCAATCAGGCCTTCCTGGCCGGCTTCGGTCAGGTAATGCGGCAGCAGCAGAATGCCATGCGCGCCTTGGCGTTCGGCCTCCTGCGCGCACTGAATGGCGAACCGGGTCGGGCCGCCCACCCCCGCGATGATCGGCACCTTGCCACGGCAGGTGTCCACCGCGGTTTTGATGATGGCCGGGTATTCATCCGCCGTGAGCGAAAAGAATTCGCCGGTGCCGCCCGCGGCAAACAGCGCGGTAGCGCCATACGGGGCCAGCCATTCCAGACGCTCGATATAGCTTTTGGGGCGGAAGTCGCCCTGCTCGTCAAAGTCGGTGACGGGGAAAGACAAAAGGCCGGAGCTGACGATGGTTTTAAGGTCTTGGGGATTCATGATGGGTCCTTTTTAGGTGAGTCAATTAAGGGTGACGGGCGTCCGTTGCATAAGCAAGGTGGTGGCAAGCGTGTTCAAAACCGCGGCTTGATCTGCTGCCAGTCGGGCCGAAAGCGCTGCATTTGCGCCACGTCGTTGCGGGTGCGGATGCGGCAATGCTGGTACGCCTGGTGCAACCTGGCTAGCTGTTCGTGGTCGAGTTCGACACCCAACCCGGGTTGGTCTGTCAAATGCACACAGCCACCGCTGATTGGCACCTTGCCCCCTACCAGAATTTCGTCGCTCTGCCACGGGTAGTGGGTGTCGCAGGCGTAGCTAAGGTGTGGCACCGATGCCGCCAGGTGTGTCATCGCCATCAGGCTGATGCCCAGATGCGAGTTGGAGTGCATCGACAGGCCAAGCCCGAAGGCCTGACAGGTGCGCGCCAGCGCCTGCGTGGCACGCAGCCCGCCCCAGTAATGGTGGTCGGACAGCACTATCTGCACCGAGTTGAGCTCGATGCTGCGTTTGAGTTCGGCCCAGTTGGTGACCACCATATTGGTCGCCAGTGGCAGACCGGTGGCTTTGTGCAAGGCGGCCATGCCTTCCAGCGTTGGCGTCGGGTCTTCGTAATATTCCAGACAACCGGCCAGCGTCTCGGCCACCTGCAAGCTGGTCGCCATGCTCCAGTTGCTGTTGGGATCGATGCGCAGTTGGTGTTGGGGGAATGCCGCTTTCAACGCCAGGATGGCCTGCGCCTCTTCTTGCGGATCGAACACGCCGGCCTTGAGTTTGATGCTCTCGAAGCCGTACTGGTCGATCATCTGTTTGGCCTGGGCCACGATCTGCTGCGGGTTGACGGCCTCGCCATAGGGGTCGGGCGCGTACTCGGGATCGACCGAGGCATCCCACTTGTAGAACAGGTAGGCTGAATACGCCACCTTGTTGCGCACCGCGCCGCCGAGCAGCTCAACCAAGGGAATGCCGAGTGTGCGGGCCTGCAAATCAAGAAACGCCACCTCAAAGGCCGAAAAAACACTGTTGACGAGGTTGCTGCCCAGCGAACCTGGCGCCAGCTCCATCTCCACATGGCCGGTGTTGGTTTGCGGTGCGTTGGCCAGCACGCGGGCCCACAAGCCGTTGGTGTCGAAGGCAGACAGGCCCACCAGGCTGTCCTGGGTACGCGTCAGCAGGTTGAGCACCGGCGCATCGCCATAAGTTTCGCCCAGGCCCACCAGGCCATTGGCACCCACCACTTCAATGATGGAGCGCAGGCCCCAGGGTTCATGCACGCCTGCGGCGTTCAGCAAGGCGGGGTCTTTGATCGCGATCGGGGTGACGCGGATGGCAACAATCTTCATGGTGTCGGGTGCCTTATTTCAAAAACACACCCGGCAGCCACAAGGACAGCGCAGGCACATAAGTAACCGCCATCAGCACCAGCAGCAAGGCCCCGAAGAACGGATAGAGGGCTTTGACCACCTTTTCGATCGGCAACTTGGCCACGGCAGCCCCCACAAACAGCACGCCGCCCACTGGCGGAGTGATCAGGCCCATGCCCAGATTGACCATCATGATCATGCCGAAATGAACCGGATCAACGCCGATGGACTTGACGATGGGCAGCAGGATCGGCGTCATGATCAGGATCAGCGGCGCCATGTCCATCAAGGTGCCCAAGACCAGCAGCAGCACGTTGATCATCATCAGCACCGCGTACTTGTTGTCCGAGATGCTGGTGAACAGGCCCGTGATCTGCTGCGGGATCTGCATCAGGGTCATGATGTAACCAAAACTAGCGGCAAAACCAATCAGGATCATCACGATCGCCAGCGTCTTGACCGTGCGGTGCACCAGCTTGGGCAGCTCATTCCACTTGTAGTCGCGGTAGATGCACATGGTGACGAAAAAGGCCCAGATCACGGCAATCGCAGCCGACTCGGTCGCGGTAAATACACCCGTCAAGATGCCGCCCAAAATAATCACCATCGTCATCAGGCCCCACAGCGCATCGACGCAAATTTTGATGGCTTGGCGCATGGGAATGCGTTCGCCTTTGGGAAAATTGCGTTTCTTGGCAATGAACAAACACATCACCGCCAGCGTCAGGCCCAGCAACAGCCCCGGCAAAATACCAGCCAGAAACAGCGCTGCAATCGACACGCCGCCACCCGCGGCCAGTGAATAAATCACCGCGTTGTGGCTGGGTGGAATCAGGATGGCCTGCACCGAGCCGCTGACCGTGACGGCCGTGGCAAAGTCACGCGGATAGCCCTTTTTTTCCATCTCGGGAATCAGCACCGAACCGATGGACGCCGTGTCAGCCATGGACGACCCGGAGATGGCGCCAAAGAAGGTGGACGCCAGAATGTTGACCAGCGACAGCCCCCCTTGAATAAAGCCCACCAGCACGCTGGCAAAGGCCACCAGACGGCGGGACATGCCGCCCTCGGCCATGATGGCACCAGCCAGCACGAAGAAGGGAATGGCCAGCAACGAGAACTTGTTCACGCCACTGGCAATGGCAATCATGATGGCATCAAGTGGGATGTCGATCCACCATGCGCCAATCAGCGCGGACAGGCCCAGGGCATACGCCACGGGCATGCCAATGATCATCAGGCCCAGAAACGAGCCCAGCAAAATAAATGCATCCATCAGAGCGCTCCCGCTTCAATTTTTTCGTGATCGAACGTGACCACATCACGTTGGCCCTGATAACCCAGGAACATGTGTTCCAGAATGAACACCAGCGTCAGCAGTCCGCCCAAAGGCACGGGCAGGTAAGACGCGCCAACCGGCATCCAGGGCAAGTCCCCAATGGTCTGACCCCAGGTCCCCAGGCACAGCTTGAAGCCGTAAATAGTCATGAACACCGCCACAGACAGCATCAGCAAATCGACCAAACGCGTGCACAGATGCCGCAGGCTGGCGGGCAGCCGGTCGGTGATCATGGCGACGGCAATGTGGGCACCAGCGCGGTAGGTAGCGGCCGCACCAAAAAATGTAAACACGACCATCAGAAAAATGGAGACTGGTTCAGGCCACTGGGAGCCCGTGCCTAGTACATAGCGGGCAAAGATGCCCCAGGGAATGATCAAGGACATCACAAAGATCGAGGCACCGGAGATCCAGATGCACGCGAGGTAAAGGATGTCGTTGAAACGAAGGAGGTTGTTTTTCATGGCGGTATGCAGTCGGACAACACCAGAGGTGCCGCGGTTTGCGGGACCCCTGGTGTCGTCGCAGGGCTTACTTGGTGGCGTCGATACGCTTCATCAGATCAGCGAACTTGGCGCCGTACTTGGCACGCACCGGTGCGGTCGCGTCAAAAAACACTTTCTGGTCCACCGGCACGAATTCAACGCCAGCGGCCTTGAGCTTGACGGTGTAGTCGGCCACGCTCTTGTCCCACAGGCCACGCTGTTCCATCTGGGCTTCCCGGGCGACTTTCTTCATGAGCGCCTTGTCATCCGCAGACAGCTTGTCCCAGGTCACTTTGGAGATCACCAGCAACTCTGGAATGATCAGGTGGTTGGTCTGGGCGTAGTACTTCATGCCGGTCGTGTAGTGGTTCGACGTGAAGAAGCTGGGCGGGTTGTTTTCGGCACCGTCAATCACGCCGGTTTGCAAAGCACTGAACACCTCGCCATAAGCCATTGAAATACCGTTGCCACCCATGGCATTCATGGTGTCCACGAACAAGGGGTTGCCCATCATGCGGACCTTGATGCCTTTCATGTCGGCCGGCGTCTTGACGAGCTTCTTGGTGTACAGACTGCGGGCGCCGCCATCCATCCAACCCAGTGCGATCAGACGGGCCGGGCTATTGGAGACTTTTTCCAGCAATTCGGCGCCAATGGGGCCGTCAATCACGGCACGCATGTGCGCAATGTCACGGAACACGAAGGGCATGTTGAACACATCCACATCGGGGGCGACCGGGCCGACCACCCCCAGCGAGATGCGGGCAATCTGGATGGCGCCGATCTGAACCTGCTCAACGGCTTCCTTTTCTTGCCCCAGAACGGCTCCTGGGAACATCTGCATCTTGATGCGGCCGTTGGTCGCTGTTTCCAGTTTTTTACCCATGCCCTCGACGGCCACCACCGTCGGATACCCTGCGGGGTGTGTGTCCACCGCCTTGAGCACCATGTTTTGTGCAGAGGCAGTAAATGATGCCGAGAACGCGACGGCAGCCGCCGCCAGAGCGATGAAGTTTCTACGGAATGTCATGGTTGTCTCCTTATATGACCAAGTTAAATACGACTGACAGGAAAGCGGGAAAACAGGGGTTCGGGCAAACCACGGGTGTCGGTAACCAGTGCAAAAACAGCACCATTCAGACCCGGTTGATCGGGTGAAACGCCACCCGGGCGTATCGATGTCACAAACAAAATATCCAGATCGGGGCCACCGAAAGCACACATGGAGGGTTTGGAAACCGGGACTGGCAACGAACGCAGCAACACACCCTGCGGGGAAAATTGATGAATCAACCCCGCATCGTTGCCACAAATCCAGTAGCAGCCAGCCACATCCACCGCCGCGCCGTCCGGGCGACCCGGCAGGTCCGTCATATCGGCAAACTCACGGCGGTCCGAGATGCAAGCGGTGTCCGGGTCAACCTCAAATGCCCAGATTTTTTGAACGCTGGGATGCGAATCCGAGAGGTAGAAAGTCTGGCCATCGGGACTGAGCGCCATGCCGTTGGGCGTTATCAGCGGGTCTAGCGGGGTGGCCATGAGTCCAGCCTTGTCCAGGCAGAAAACAGCGCCCACCCTTGAACCCAAACCCATGTCCATGCACATCGTGCTGACCCAGAAACGGCCTCGTGCATCGCAGCGCCCATCGTTGAAGCGCATATTCGGCGCCGGATGGGTGATGTTGGCCACCCGCGTCACTTGGATATCGGGCGCATTGAGCAACTGAACAGCAAAGATGCCCGTCTCCATCGCCGCCATGACCCCGCCTGTGGCACCCAAACGTGCTGTTAGGGCGATGCACCCCACGCGCTCGGGGGTGCTCCAGGTTTGCTGGGTCTGGGTCGCCCAGTCAAAGCGATGAATCTTGCGACCTTCGATGTCGACCCAGAACAAGGCCTGTTCAGCCACCGACCACACCGGGCATTCACCCACCTGATCACGCGAGTCACTCAGGACGCGGGGTTCGAATGTTTTCATTTGAACTTGCATGGCACCGGGATCAGAAAGGGCCGGCTTTAACAAAACCACCGCCCTGGAACTGCACCGCCGGGTCGCTCAAATCGGGCGCTGGCGTGCGGGCATACACGGCCTCGCGGAACACATCCGAGCTGTCTTGCGGCACATAACCGACATGGCGCGCCTGCGCGTTGTCCCACCACGTCACGGCGTTGTCTGACATGCCAAAAATAATGCTGTGGCCGAGTACCGGCGTCGTCAGACAGGCGGTGATCAGGCGGTGCAAATCATCAAAACTCAGCCAACTGGCCAGCATGCGCCGGTCACGCGGCTCGGGGAACGAGGAGCCGATGCGCACGCAGGCGGTCTCGATACCGTAACGGTCAAAGTAAAAGCGCGACAAGTCTTCGCCAAACGCCTTGCTCACACCGTACATGCCATCCGGGCGGGCCGGCGCACTGGCGTTGATGGTCTCGCTCTGGCGGTAAAAGCCGGTCACATGGTTGGAGCTGGCAAACACCACACGTTGAACGCCATGCTTGCGTGCCGCCTCATACAGGTTGTAGAC
>CAJAFJ010000433.1 GCA_903938955.1 uncultured beta proteobacterium
CCATCGACGTCATGCGACCGGAGATTTGCACCCGCCCGCCACTGATTTCGGAGCGAATCACCGGCGCGGTGACCACTTCACCCTTGCCTTTTTCAAACAGCACAATCGCCATGCGTTTGCCAATGCTCTCGCGCGTCACGTCGCGGAAAATGCGGGCGCCCTTGGCATCGAGCGTCAGGTTGACGACCGCTTCCTGCGTCTGGCTGTCAAAGCCGGGCTGGGCATCGGTCAGGTTGTCGCCGGTCAGGATCACCTGTTTTTTCACGATCACGGGCTGGCCGCTGCGTTCCAGAAAACGCTCGGAACCAAACGGCACGGCCGCGGTGCCGCTCTCGGCGCCACGGGCTTCCGAGCTTTCATCGACCATGCGCACTTCAAGCGTCGCGGTGCGACCCAGAATGTCTTTCGCCTTGGCGGTGTCCTGCACGCCTGGCAGCTGCACCACGATGCGGTCCAGCCCCTGCTGCTGAATCACGGGTTCGGCCACGCCCAGCTCGTTGATCCGGTTGTGCAAGGTGGTGATGTTTTGCTTGAGCGACTGGTCCTGCACGCGGCGCGCGGCCTCGGGCTTGATCGAGGCAGTCAGCTTGAACTCGCTACCGTCAGCAGCATCCACGGTTTGCAGATCGGCAAATTGGTCCTGAATCAGCGCTTTGGCGGCAGCCAGTGCCTGGGCGTCTTTAAAACGCACTTCGATCGTCTGCGCATTGCGGCTGATGCCGCTGTGGCGCACATTTTTTTCACGCAGGCTGGTGCGAATGTCACCGGCCAGGGATTCGGCTTTTTTGGTCAGCGCCGCCTGCATGTCCACTTGCAGCATGAAGTGCACACCACCGCGCAAATCCAGCCCCAGGTACATCGGAAACGCGTGCAAGGCGGTCAGCCAAGCCGGTGAGCGCGACAACAAATTGAGCGCCACGACATAACCCGGATTGGACGGATCAGGAATCAGCGCTTTTTGAATCGCCGCTTTGGCTTTGAGTTGCGTGTCGGTCGTGTCAAAGCGGGCTTTGACCGAGACACCGTCCAGCGTGACCAGATCAGCGGCCAGTCCGGCGGACTTGAGGGCCTCTTCAACCTGTGACTTGGTGCTGCTATCGACTTTAAAAGTCACTTTGGCAGCGGACACCTGCACCGCAGGCGCCTCGCCAAAAAAATTAGGCAGGGTGTACAAAACCCCGACCACCAGCGCGATCACGATGATCGCGTACTTCCACATTGGGTAACGATTCATGATCGAGCTGCTTTGATTGGAGTAATCTAATTACTTGATGCTGCCCTTGGGCAGCACTTGAACCACAGCGCTGCGCTGGATTTGGATCTCGACGCCAGGAGCGACTTCCAGCGAGACGTGGCTCTCACCCAGCTTGGTGACCTTGCCCAGAATGCCGCCGCCGCTAACCACTTCATCGCCCTTGGCGAGCGCGTCGATCATGGCGCGATGCTCTTTTTGCTTCTTCATTTGCGGGCGAATCATCACAAAGTACAGCACAACGAACATCAGCACCAAAGGCAGCATGCTCATGATGGAAGATTGCATGTCGCCACCAGCGGCAGCAACGGGGGCAGTTTGAGCAAAAGCAGATGAAATAAACAAGGAAAACTCCAGAAAAAAATAAATCAGAACGACAAAGCACAGCGCCCTCTTTTGCACACGGCAGTGCAAAAGACAGGCAACTGAACATTGTATGCCGGGCCGCATGGCCCTTTTGCCCGGCGCTGGGTCGATAAAAGAGCGACCTACGCTTGACGAAACCGGGCCAATTGGGCCGCCCAATTTTGTCGTGCCGCGGCGAGATGGCGCACCTTGACATGCCCAAATCCCCTGATCTGCTCAGGGATACGGGCCATCTCCAGCGCCTGCGCATAGCGCTGCGGGTCACGCCCGGCGGCGGCCGCAGCACCTAGCACACCCAGAATTTCTTCCAGACTGGCGCGGTAGTCGGCAATCAGCGCCCGCTCTTCCTTGCGTTCGGCGGCGTAGCCAAACACATCAAAGGCCGACCCGCGCAAGCCTTTGAGCCGGGCCAGCAGCTTGAAGGCGGTCCGCATGGCGGGGCCGTAGACCTGCTTTTGCAACTCGCCCTTGTCGTTCTTTTTGGCCAGCAACGGCGGGGCCAGGTGGTAATGCACCTTGAAGTCGCCCTCGAACATCGCGTTGATCTTGGCGTGAAAAGCGTTGTCGGCGTGCAAACGCGCCACTTCGTATTCATCCTTGTACGCCATCAGCTTGAACAAATAGCGCGCCACGGCCTCGGTCAAGGCCAGCGGCATCGTACCCGCCAACGCATCCACGTCGCGCACTTTCTGCACAAAGTCCAGGTAGGTTTGCGCGTAGGCGGCGTTTTGATATTCGGTCAAAAACGCCACGCGCTTGGCGATCACGTCGTCAAGCGAGCTGCGTTTGCTAAACGTCATCACCTGCCCCGGATTCAGCCGTTGCGCGAACGCGGCGCCCTCATGCGCTGCCCGGCAGCCCCACTCGAACGCGGTTTTGTTGTTCTCCACCGCCACGGCATTGAGTTCAATCGCCCGCATCAGCGAGGCTTTTTCCAGCGGAATCCAGCCTTTTTGCCAGGCAAAGCCCAGCATCATCGGGTTGGTGTAAATGCTGTCGCCCATCAACTCGGTGGCCGCCAAATCGGCGTTGAACGCGCCCACACCGGCCAGCCCCACGGCCTTCACCACGTCGCTGACGCAAGCGTCTGACGGGTTGACCCAGTTGGCGTTGGTGACAAACGCGGCGGTCGGCGCGGCGTGTGAATTGAGCGCCACATGGGTGCGCCCTTCGCGCATGCGCATGGCCGTTTCCTTGTTGGCCGCGACGATCGGGTCGCAGCCAATGATCAGGTCCGCCGCCGCCATGCTGACGCGCGTGGTGCGAATCGCGTCCTGCGTCAGGCCGATCAGCACATGGCTCCAGGTGGCGCCGCCTTTTTGCGCCAGTCCGCCTGCGTCTTGCGTGACGATACCCTTGCCCTCCAGATGCGCGGCCACGCCCAGCAACTGGCCGATGGTGATGACGCCAGTGCCACCAACCCCCGCCACCACAATGCCCCACACCTTGCCGTCCACACCGTCAATCGACGGCAACAGGGGCTCCGGCAAGGCGCCCAAGTCAAACGGTGACGGCGCCTTGCCTTTGGCCACCTTCTTGAGCTGGCCGCCTTCCACCGTGACAAAGCTCGGACAAAAGCCCTTGACGCACGAATAGTCCTTGTTGCAGGTGCTCTGGTTGATCTGGCGCTTGCGGCCGAACTCGGTTTCCAGCGGCTCAATGCTCAGGCAGTTGGACTGCACGCCGCAATCGCCACAGCCTTCGCACACCAACTCGTTGATGACCACGCGTTTGGCCGGGTCCACCAGCGTGCCCCGTTTGCGGCGGCGGCGTTTTTCGGTGGCGCAGGTCTGGTCATAAATGATGATCGTCGTGCCCTTGATCTCGCGGAACTCGCGCTGGATGCGGTCCAGTTCATCGCGGTGCTCGATGGCAATGCCCTCGGGCAGCCCGCTGATGTGCGCGTATTTCTCGGGCTCATCGGTGACGATGGTGATTTTGACCGCGCCTTCCGCCCGCATCGATTGCGCGATCTGCACCACCGAGTGCCCTTCGGGCCGCTCGCCCACCTGCTGCCCACCGGTCATGGCGACCGCATCGTTGTAGAGAATTTTGTAGGTGATGTTGACACCAGAGGCGATGGCCTGGCGAATCGCCAGCAAGCCGCTGTGAAAGTAGGTGCCGTCGCCCAGGTTGGCGAACATATGCTGGTCCTTGCTGAACGGCTGCTGCCCAACCCACGGCACGCCTTCGCCGCCCATCTGGGTGAAACCCACCGTCTCGCGGTCCATCCAGATCGTCATGAAATGGCAGCCAATACCGGCCATGGCGCGCGAGCCTTCGGGTACTTTGGTGCTGGTGTTGTGCGGGCAGCCCGAGCAAAACCAGGGTTGGCGCTCAGCGTCTTTCACCCCGCCCAAATCGATCACCTGCATGGCGCTTTCTTTGGCGGCCAATATCGCCAGCTGGGTGTCAATGCGGTTAGCAATATCAGAACTAACGCCCAGCTTCTTCAGGCGCTGCGCAATAGCACGGGCAATGATGGCCGGGGACAAGTCGGCGTTGGCGCGCAGCAAGGTATTGGCCGTGGGGTTGGCGTTGGACCACTCGCCCCCACTGAAATCCCCTTCGCCCTCGTTGTACTTGCCCAGCACATTGGGCCGCACATCGGCGCGCCAGTTGTAAAGCTCTTCTTTCAGTTGGTATTCAATGACCTGGCGCTTTTCTTCGATCACCAAAATCTCTTGTAGGCCGGTGGCGAATTCGCGCGTCAGCTGCGCCTCCAGCGGCCACACCACGCCGACTTTGTGCAGCCGGATGCCAACTTGCTGACAGGTGGCATCGTCCAGCCCCAGATCAATCAGCGCCTGGCGCGTGTCGCTGTAGGCCTTGCCCGAGGCAATCAACCCGAGCCGGTCGTTTTTGCCTTCAATCACGTTGTAGTTGAGCCGATTGGCGCGGATATAGGCCAGCGCGGCGTACCACTTGTAGTGAAACAAACGCGCCTCTTGCTCCAGCGCCGCATCAGGCCAGCGGATGTGCAGGCCACCGGGCGGCATCTCAAAGTCGGTCGGAATTTTGATCTGCACCCGGTCCGGGTCGATCATCACGGTGGCGCTGGATTCGACGATTTCCTGAATCGTCTTCATGCCCGCCCAGACGCCCGAGAAACGGCTCATGGCAAAGGCGTGAATGCCCAGGTCCAGAATCTCCTGCACCGTGGCCGGAAAGAACACCGGCAAGCCGCAGGCCTTGAAAATATGGTCGCTCTGGTGCGCGGCGGTGGAGCTTTTGGAGATGTGGTCATCCCCCGCCACCGCAATCACGCC
>CAJAFJ010000434.1 GCA_903938955.1 uncultured beta proteobacterium
GCCGTGGGCGCTGCTGGGGATCAGGCAGATGTTACGGTGGCCCTGGCCTTGTGCTTCATGGAAGGCCTTGATCACCAGCAGACCGGCGTACTCACCTTGTGAACCGGCATTGGGCTGCAGGCTGATGCCGGCGTAACCGGTGGCCTGGCACAACCAGGCGCGCAGTTGCTCGTCCAGTTCTTTGTAGCCTTGCTGCTGGTCGTGCGGCGCAAACGGGTGTATGGAGGCGAACTCGGGCCAGGTGATCGGGATCATCTCGCTGGTGGCGTTGAGTTTCATGGTGCAGCTGCCCAGCGGGATCATGCTGCGGTCCAGCGCCAGATCCTTGTCGCTCAAGGCTCGGATGTAGCGCAGCATGCCGGTCTCGGAGTGGTGCGTGTTGAACACCGGGTGCGTCAAAAAGGCGCTGCTGCGGCGCAGGGCGGCGGGCAACAGCGTCGTCGCCGTGGGCTCTAATGCGGCCACGGTCGGCAGGGTCTGCCCCGCTTTGGCGAAGAGTGCCCACAACTGCGCCACGTTGTCACGGGTGGTGGTTTCGTCCAGCGACACGCTCAGGCTGGTTGGCGACACACAACGCAGGTTCACGCCGGCCGCAAGGGCGCGGTCCAGAATGGATTGCGTCACGCCCACGGTGTCGACCGTGAGGGTGTCAAACGCCGTGGCGTTCAGGATCGGGTAACCCAAATCCTGCAAACCCCGCGCCAGAATAGCCGTCATCGCGGCCACGCGCTGGGCAATGCGGGTCAGGCCTTGCGGGCCGTGGTACACAGCAAACATGCTGGCGACTACCGCTGGGAGCACCTGCGCCGTGCAGATGTTGGATGTGGCTTTTTCGCGACGAATGTGTTGCTCGCGCGTTTGCAGCGCCAGCCGGTAGGTGGGGGCGCCGTGCACGTCCACGCTGACGCCGACCAGACGGCCGGGCATGGAGCGCTTGAACTCATCGCGGCACGCCAGGTAAGCGGCGTGCGGGCCGCCGTTGCACAAAGGCATGCCAAAGCGCTGGGTCGTGCCCACCGCAATGTCAGCACCCAATTCGCCGGGGGGCGTGAGCAAGGTAAGGGCCAGCAAGTCGGCCGCCATGATGACCACGCCGCCGATGTCTTTGTAGGCGGCAATCCATTCGCGGTCGTCGCGCACCACGCCGCTGACGCCGGGGTACTGCAGCAGCACGCCAAAGCTGCTCTCGGTCAGCGCTTCGTCACCGTGGCAGACTTTGACCGTGATGCCCAAAGGCTTGGCCCGGGTCCGGATCACTTCCAGGGTTTGCGGCAGCACCTCGCTGTCCACCATGAAGGTGGTGGATTTGGACTTGCCCACGCGCAGCGCCAGCGTCATGGCTTCGGCGGCGGCAGTGGCTTCGTCCAGCATCGAGGCATTGGCCATTGGCATGCCGGTCAGGTCGGCGATCATGGTCTGGAAGTTGACCAGCGCTTCCATGCGGCCCTGGCTGATCTCGGCCTGGTACGGTGTGTAAGCGGTGTACCAGGCGGGGTTTTCCAGGATGTTGCGCAGAATCACGCCCGGCGTGTGGGTGTCGAAATAGCCCTGACCGATGTAGTTCTTGAAAATCTTGTTTTTGGATGCAATCGCCTTCAACTCCGCCAAGGCGGCGGCCTCGGTGATGGCGGCTGGAATGGCCATCGTCGTGCTGCGGGCAATGGAGCGCGGCACGATGCCGTCGATCAATTCACGGCGCGAGCTGGAGCCCACGACCTTGAGCATCAGTTGTTCATCTTGCGCATCAATACCGATGTGACGGGCGATGAATTCAGCGGCGTTTTCGAGTTCGGCGAGTGGCGAGGGGGAAGGCATCATCATGTGGGACTCACAAACCGTTCGCCCTGAGCCTGTCGAAGGGCAAGCGAAACAGTGGGATGGGGGAGGGCTTCGACAGGCTCAGCCCGAACGGGAGTGACCCGTTCCGGTGCTTATTCGGGTGTTTAAGCGGCAGAGAAGC
>CAJAFJ010000435.1 GCA_903938955.1 uncultured beta proteobacterium
AATCGCTTCTTCACGGGCGAAATGCGTTTTTGAATAACGGCTGAGGCAGTCAAGCGCGGTAAAAACTTCGGTCAGATTTTTAGCCACCAAGCCCAACTCCACCTGGTTGATCACCTCGATCAGGTACTTGTGATCAGAGTCAATCAAATCATTGCCGACACTGAGTTGATCGCGCCATTCCAAAGCCATAAACACCCTCCCCTGTAGATTTTTGCGCTACAAATATTACCTTTCTTTTACTTTTTAAAGTCATTTAGACAGAGAGACAAAGCGACGTTCAGGACGAGATTTGCGCCACATCAAGCTTGCCAAAGCATTTCCACATGGTCGATGCCATCTTCAACATACGAAATGCCGGTATCCACAAACCCGTGTGCACCGTAAAAACGAATCAATTGGGCCTGCGCGCCGATGCGAATGGCTGGCGCACGCCACAGCGCGACCACCGACGCCACTGCCTGCTTGATCAGCACATGGCCCAAGCCCGTCCCCCGTGCTGCCGGACGGGTGACGACACGGCCAATACTGGCCTCCGGGTACTTGACCCCGGCGGGGAAACAGCGCGCATAAGCCTGTAGCTGCCCGGCCTGGTGACCCAGCAAATGCAGGGCCAGCGGATCAGACCCGTCAACATCTTGAAAAACGCAGTGTTGCTCAACCACAAACACTTCGCTGCGCAGTTGCAGCACGTCATGCAACTCCGCCACGCTCAGGGCGTTAAAGGCGCACAGCTTCCATTCGACAGGCTGTTTCATAAGCTGACCATTCCGCGTCAATCAGTTGAAATCACATTCAGCGGATTAACGCTTTTGGGTCCGATCGGCAAGCGCCGGGCGTACTTGAACGTGCCGGTGGCATGCGCGCAGGCGCGCCCGTCCTCATCAAACACCGTGGCTTCAGTAAAGGCCATCGTGGCGGTGCGGTGCATCAAGCGGCCTTTGGCGGTGAGCTTGCCGCATGCCGCTTGCATGAAGCTGGTTTTCATCTCGATGGTGAGCGCCCCCATGTCGGACTGCACGCTGCGAGCCGCCACGGCCATCGTCACATCCAGTAGCGTCATGAGCGCCCCACCGTGCGTGACCCCAAAAGAATTGAGGTGCTCGGGCCGGGGCTCGAACAGCAACTCTGACGAGCCCCCTTCAAACAGCGTGAGCGCAAAGCCCAGGTGCGTCACAAAAGGAATCTCAACACCAAAATTCAGGTTCATATCTTCATTCATAGATAGTCAGTTTAGTCATCGTCTCAAGCGCCAGCCATCAGGCTCATGCCCCCGTCCACCGCCAGCCACTGGCCGGTGATGTGTTGACCGGCGTCCGAGGCTAGCAACACGCACACGCCCTTCAGGTCTTCGTCATGGCCCGGACCGGGCCAAGGCGATTGTGCCGCCAGCAATGCGTTGGGTAAGTTTGTCGGAAAAACACCTGCACCAATAGCGTTGACCGTGATGTTGTACGGGCCCCATTCGGTCGCCAGCGCCCGGGTTAACTGCATCACAGCCTGGGTCTGCGCATCCAGGCCCGAAAAAGGCGACACATTGATGATGCGGCCCGAGCGGCGCGCCATCATGCTCTTTTGAATCGTGATCTGACTCAGCACGGCGGAGGTCCGCAGGTGCTGGTTGATTACCTGATCCCAAGCCTCAATCACGGGTTCTTGCAAAGAGATGGCCCTCACGACCTCGGCATGGTTGACCAAAATATCAATATCGCCCATGCGCTGCAGCATCTCGTTGATCAGGTACTGCAGATCGGCCTCGCTGGCACTGTCGGCGACCGTCCAGCGGGCATCAACACCGGCATCCTGCAACTCGGCACACGCCTGTTCCAGCGCATCGGCCTGGCGCCCGGCGAGCATGATGCGGGCACCCGCCTCGCCCAAGGCATGTGCCATTTGCAGACCCTGCCCAGCCGCACCGCCGGTGACCAGCGCGGTCTTGCCAGTCAGGTCAAAAAGTTGCTGAACAGTACGGCTCATATATGGACATTCCTGATTCTGGAATTTGCTTCAATGGCCTGGCGTTAACCTTGCCAGTGTGAATTATTGGCGATGCGCTGCAACGGGCACCGATAACCCCGCAAGCCGTAGGTACAGACCCACTGCGAGAAAATCGCGCCATGACCCTGGCACACCCAACCATCAGCACCCTCGACGTCGGTTTGACTTGGCGTAACAGCTTTGCGCAACTCGGCACCTGCTTTTACACACCGCTGGCGCCGCACCCGTTGCCCACGCCCTACTGGGTCGGCCGCAGTGCCTCGGTAGCGCGCGAGCTTGGCTTGCACGAGGACTGGCTAGATTCCGCGGAACTGCTGGAAGTGCTGTCGGGCAACCAGCCCCTGCGCGGCACCCAGCCACTGGCCAGCGTCTACAGCGGTCACCAGTTTGGCCAGTGGGCCGGACAACTGGGTGATGGCCGGGCCATTTTGCTGGGCGAAACCAGTGACGGGCTGGAATTGCAGCTCAAGGGCGCGGGCCTCACGCCCTACTCGCGCATGGGCGACGGGCGGGCCGTGCTGCGCTCCAGCATTCGGGAGTTTTTGTGCAGCGAGGCGATGCAGGGCCTGGGCATTGCCACTTCGCGCGCGCTGTGCGTCACCGGCTCGGATGAACCGATTTACCGCGAAATGGTCGAGACCGCCGCCGTGGTGACCCGGGTGGCGCCGAGTTTTGTGCGCTTCGGTCACTTTGAACACTTCTCTTACAGCGGCCAGCATGAGCAGCTCAAAGTGCTGGCTGATTACGTGATCGACAAGTTTTACCCGGAATGCCGTGCTAGCGGCAAGTTTGCCGGCAACGCCTACGCCGCCTTGCTGGAGCGGGTCAGTGAGCGCACCGCCCACATGGTGGCGCAATGGCAGGCGGTCGGGTTTTGCCACGGCGTGATGAACACCGACAACATGAGCATTCTGGGCCTGACCATCGACT
>CAJAFJ010000436.1 GCA_903938955.1 uncultured beta proteobacterium
GCCAGCATCTTGATCCAGGCGTATTGCAGCTTGTTGGTGTCCTGAAACTCGTCAATCAGAATGTGGCGAAAACGCCGCTGGTAGTGCTCGCGAATGGGGTCGTTGTCGCGCAGCACTTCAAAGCTGCGCAGCATCAACTCACCAAAATCGACCACGCCTTCGCGCTGGCATTGCTCCTCGTACAGCTGATAAATCTCGACCTTTTTGCGGGCTTCTTCGTCGCGCACTTCGACCATATTGGCGCGCAAACCGTCCTCTTTGCAGCTGCCGATGAACCACTGCATCTGCTTCGGGGGAAAGCGCTCGTCGTCAAACTTGAACTGTTTGTAGAGCCGCTTGATGGCCGAGAGCTGGTCCTGCGTGTCCAGAATCTGAAAGCTCGACGGCAGGTTGGCGATCTTGTAGTGGGCGCGCAAAAACCGGTTGCACAGGCCATGAAACGTACCAATCCACATGCCATGCACGTTGACCGGCAGCATGCTGGTCAGGCGCGTCATCAGTTCTTTGGCCGCCTTGTTGGTGAAGGTGACAGCCAGCACGCCACCGGGCGACACCTGCCCGGTCTGCAGCAGCCAGGCAATGCGGGTGGTGAGCACCCGGGTTTTGCCGGAACCGGCCCCGGCCAGAATCAGCGCATGTTCGGCCGGCAAGGTGACGGCGGCGCGTTGTTCGGGGTTGAGGTTGTGCAAGAGCGATGCGTCTTGCAGGCGGTCTGGGGTATTTTCTGAGAACATCCGTTGATTGTAGAAAGCCCCGGATGAAATCTCTCTTGCTTGTGATGGCCCTGAGCGCCGTTTTACCCCCCGGCGCCATGGCCCAATCGTTTTGCGCCAGCGATGGTCAGGCCACGCCCACCGCGCTGGTAGAACGCTTTATCAGCGCCGACTGCGAAGCGTGCTGGCATGCGCAGCCCCCCGCTTCGCCCGCCGCGCAGACACTGGCCTTGGACTGGATCGTGCCAGGCCAACAAGGTGATGAAGCCCCCCTGTCGGCAGCGGCCAACCGGGACGCGCTGATGCGGCTGGATTCTCTGGGGCGTGCAGCCCCAAGCACCACCACATCAATCCTCACCCGGGTTGGCCAACAGCGTGCCCATCATCTGCGGGTAGCGCATGGATTGGCGCTGGGCGGCTACATCGGCGCCTCGATTGAGTTCAAGACCGCCGTGATGCCGCATCACCCTGAACGCCTGAGTGCCTGGCTGGTGCTGATCGAAACCATCCCCGCAGGCACTGAAGGAACACCCATCGCCAGACATATTGTGCGAAATGTGTTCAAGCCCTTGTGGAATAAGCGTGAGCAGCTCTCAAAAACAGAGCAAATTCTGTTTAAGGAAATGCGTCCCTTGAACATCCCGGAAGGCGCCGCACCAGAACGCTTGCGTGTAGTAGGTTGGGTGCAGGACGCCCGTGGCCGCGTGCTGACCGCGGCCGTGTCGGTTTGCGTGCCGCCCGAGCCATCGCTTTCAGAATAAACCCTATAGAATCAATCACCGGGCCCACGCAATTGAGGCCCGGTTTTTTGTTTCCAGGCTTGCTTGCTCGCATTGAAAA
>CAJAFJ010000437.1 GCA_903938955.1 uncultured beta proteobacterium
AAGGCATCTCGGTGCGCCACAACCCCGAGTTCACCATGATGGAGTTCTACGCGGCCTACTGGGACTACCAGGACCTGATGACCTTCACCGAAGCCCTGATTCGCGACGCTGCGCAAAAAGCGGTGGGCACACTGCACCTGAGCTACGGCGGCAAGCCGGTGGACCTGGCCAAGCCGTTTGAGCGCTTGACGATCCACGAGGCCATCTGCAAGCACACCGAAGCCGGCGAGCTGATCGAAGGCGGCACGCAGCGCAAGGTCGACAACGAGGCCTGGCTCATCAACGCCCTGCGCAAACTGGGCTTGTCCGAAGGCAAGCACAAACTGTCCACCCGCTCGCTGGCCAGCCTGCAGGTGATGTACTTTGAAGAAACCGTTGAAGAAAAACTGTGGCAGCCCACCTTCATCTGCGAGCACCCGGTTGAAATTTCGCCCTTGGCCCGCGCCAGCGACCACAAGCCCGGTGTGACCGAGCGCTTTGAGCTCTACATCACCGGTCGTGAATTCGGCAACGGCTTCAGCGAGTTGAACGACGCAGAAGAACAAGCCGCCCGCTTCCACGCCCAAGTGGCGGCCAAAGACGACGGCGACGATGAGGCCATGTACTACGACCACGACTTCATCCGCGCCCTGGAATACGGCATGCCCCCCACCGGCGGCTGTGGCGTTGGGCTGGACCGCCTGATGATGCTCTTGACCGACAGCAGCAGCATTCGCGATGTGATCCTGTTCCCGGCCCTACGCCGCGAACATGCCTTGTAAAGCCACTTGGCATCTGACCCGTATTCATTGAGTTACAGCGATTAACAAGCTAGCGAACAAACCACTCAAGTATCTGCAAGGCTACGCCGCAGATACGCAAGCCCAGGTGCAACAATTGGTGGCCGACCAGCGCTTGGGCGAGTGGCTGCTTAAAAAATACCCGGACGGCCACGGTGTGCGCACCGACAAAGCGCTGTTTGAGTATGTGCAAGCGCTAAAGCTTGAGCACCTGCGCGGCGCCGAGCCGTTGAACAAAGTGGCCTTTGACAGCAAACTGCAGGTGGTGGCGCACGCTTTGGGCACGCACACTACGATCTCGCGCGTGCAGGGCAGCAAGCTCAAAGCCAAACGTGAAATTCGCATCGCCTCGATGTTCAAGGACGCGCCGGCGGAGTTTCTGAAAATGATCACCGTCCATGAGCTGGCCCACATCAAGGAACGCGCGCACGACAAGGCCTTCTACAAGCTCTGCACCTACATGGAGCCCAGCTACCACCAAATCGAGTTTGAGGTGCGCATGTACCTGACGCACCTGGATGTGTCGGGAACACGACTGTGGGGCGCAGCGCCTGCGCCCACGCCGGCGCTTGCGGTGCTCATGTAACGCTTAGCTTGCGTTGGCACGGCAGTTGCGATGGTGCGGTTGTCAATTCACCGCCAGGGTCAGCATGACCGGGTTTAAAAAAAGGTTTTCCGTGAGTTCCCAAGAGTCCGTTTCACTTGCCGTCGTTGCTACACACCCAGCCCAGCCCCAAGCAGTGACCCATTGCGCGACCCACGCTGCCTCTGTGGTCATCCCCAAGTACCTGGAAACCACCTACTGGTGGGCTTACCTTCACCCCAATGCGGTGCGCCTGTTCGAGCGTCAATGGCTGGTCAACCTGATTTTGTGGGGCAACTTTGCCCGGCTGCGTGATGCCGCCCTGCAAGAAATGGGCAGCGTCATTGACGGTAACGTCCTGCAGGTGGCGTGCGTCTACGGCGACTTTACCGAGCACCTGGTCCGGCGCCTGAGCCCCAGCGCCCACCTGGACGTGATTGACGTCGCTCCGATTCAGCTCCAGAACCTGCAATCCAAGCTCAAAAACAAGCGTCAGGTGACGATACTGCGGCAAGATGCCAGCGCCTTGCAATTTGCGCAGGCCAGTAAAGACGCGGTTGTGATTTTTTTCCTGTTGCACGAGCAACCGGCAGACGTGCGGCGCCAAACCATCGCCGAGGCTTTTCGCGTCCTCAAACCGGGCGGCAAGCTGATTTTTGTGGACTACCACCGTCCGGCGGCCCGCAGCCCGTTTCGCTACCTGATGGTGCCGATCCTGCGCACGCTGGAGCCCTATGCCATGGACCTGTGGCGCCATGACATCGCCCACTGGTTGCCTGCCGGGGTCGTACCGACCCGAATAGAAAAAAACACCTACTTTGGCGGTCTCTACCAAAAAGTGGTGATGACCCGTTAGTCTGACCCTGAGGCCAGGCGACTCGTGAACATGGGTCAGCGCCTTCGTTGACCAGCAAAAATACGCAAAACCGCAGGGGGTTAAACACCCGCCAGCGAGCGCAAACCGGAGGGGTCCACCAGATTCAGGGTTCGACCCGACCCGCTGATCATGCTGCGCTCACGCAGATGGCGCAACACGCGTGACAACGTCTCAGGGGCGATATTGAGTTGTGCGGCAATGGAGCGTTTGCGTTGCTGCAGTTGCACGGTCATGACACCTTTATCTTCCGGCTGGGCGTTGCGCAGCAGCCATTCCGCGCACCGGGCCTCGGCGTCTTTCGCGATGCGGCTGACGGCCAACTCGGTTTGCTGACGGTGCGCCTTGGCCACATCATGCAAGATCAGCAGCGCTGATTTGGGCATGTCCAAAAGCGAATGGGCAAACTCGGCCAACGGGACGCGGCGCAGGCAGACTTCGGTTTCGGCCATGGCATCCACGGCATTCGGCAGGTTCAGCACGGCCGACGTGGCTTCCAGCCAGCAGGGGCCGACGACAACGCCCAACTGGTGCTCCATGGCCTCGCCGTGCATCACGCCCAAGGCCACACGGCCTGACTCAACGTAACCAACCCAAGGCATGGCATCCGAGCGCCGTAGCAGCAACTCTCCGCGCGGGGCCATATGGCGCTCAACAGAAGGGGAAATAATTTGAGAGGGAAACATGGCCCCGACTGTGCCGCGCCTCCCCGATGATGACCTTGAGGGAAATCAAAAAATCCACCGAAAAACACTACAAAACCAGCACAGCCCGGAAATCATTGACATTGGTGTGCGTCGGCCCGGTGGTCACCAGATCACCCAGCCCGGCAAAGTAGCCGTAGGCGTCGTTGCGGTCAAGATAATCACCAATCTTCAGCCCCAGGCTTTGCGCCCGCGCCAAGGTGGCGGGCTCGACCCAGGCACCGGCGTTATCTTCTACCCCGTCAATGCCGTCGGTATCGGCAGCCAGTGCATAGACATGGGCCTGCCCCTGCAAGGCCTGAGCCAAGCCGAGACAGAATTCACCCGCGCGGCCACCGCGACCGCGTGGCGCACCGGGCGCTTGGGGACGCACGGTGACAGTGGTTTCGCCACCACTCAAAATGACACACGGTTTTTGAAAGGGCTGCCCCTTGAGCGCCACAGCACGGGCCAGCGCCGCGTGCACTTTGCCGACTTCGCGCGACTCACCTTCCATCTCGTCGCTCAGGATATAGGCAGGCAGACCGGCCGCACGGGCGGCTTCGGCAGCCGCCTCCAGCGACTGCTGGGGCGTGGCGATCAGGTAAACGGCGTGCCCAGCAAACCGGGGGTCACCGGGCTTGGCGGTTTCAAGTTCGCCGCGGGCCAACAAATCGACCACATGCTCGGGTACGTCAATGCGATAGCGCTTCAAGATCGCCAGCGCATCGGCGCAGGTGCTGGCATCCGCCACGGTCGGGCCACTGGCGATGATGGCCGGATCATCGCCCGGCACATCGCTGATCGTCAGCGTCACCACCCGAGCAGGCGCGCAGGCCAGGGCAAGGCGCCCGCCCTTGATGCGCGAGAGGTGTTTGCGAACACAGTTGATCTCGGAAATGCTGGCACCGCTGTTGAGCAACTCCCGGTTGATGCGCTGCTTGTCTTCCAGCGTCACACCGTCAGCCGGCAAGGTGAGCAGCGCGGAGCCGCCACCGGAGATCAGGCACAACACCAGGTCATCCTGCGTCAGGCCGTGGGTTAATGCCAGCATGCGCTGGGCGGCGGCCATGCCTGCCGCATCGGGTACCGGGTGGGCGGCTTCAACCACTTCAATGCGTTGTGCCAAACCCGCTGGACGCGGCGGAATGTGGTGGTAGCGCGTGACCACCAAGCCTGTGAGTGGTGCATCAGCGGGCCAAAAAGCCTCCACCGCCTGGGCCATGGCACCACCCGCCTTACCAGCACCCAACACCAAGGTTCGACCCTTGGGGGAAGGCGGGAGAAAAGCGGCGGTGTTGTGCAGGGGCAGCGCACGGCGCACCGCGGCTTGAAAGAGCATTTCCAGAAACGCTCGGGGCTGGGTTGCGGGGTCGGGTGTCAGCATGGCATTAGCAGTCAAGTTAATGGCGGCTCACGCCATGTCCATCAAAGGCTTTACTCGCCCAGGTAGGCAGCACGCACTTTGGGGTCGTTGAGCATTTCTTTGGCATCGCCCGTCATGGTGACGAGACCGGACTCCATGACGTAGCCGCGGTTGGCAATGGACAGGGCGCGGCTGGCATTTTGCTCGACCAGCAGCACGGTCACGCCTTGGGCATAAACGTCGCGAATGACTTCAAAAATCTTGTCCACCATGATCGGCGACAGGCCCATCGACGGCTCATCAAGCAGCAACACTTTGGGGCGGCTCATCAAGGCGCGCCCCATGGCCAGCATCTGCTGCTCGCCACCCGACATGGTGCCGGCCAGCTGATCACGGCGTTCTTTGAGGCGCGGAAAAATGCTAAAGACCTTGTCGATATCCGCCAGAATGTCCGCCTTGTCGTCGCGAATGTAGGCGCCCATCTGCAGGTTTTCAAGAATCGTCATGCGGGTGAACACGCCGCGCCCTTCCGGCACCATGGCCAGCCCTTGCTTGACGAGGTCCCACGGCCCTTGGCCGCGAATGCTCTTGCCCAAGTACTCGATGTCGCCATCATTCATGGGCAACGAGCCGGTGATGGCTTTCATGGTGGTGGTTTTGCCCGCCCCATTGGAGCCGATCAAGGAGACCAGTTCGCCTTCGCGCACTTCAAAGTCCACACCCTTGACCGCCTGGATGCCGCCGTACGCGACTTTAAGACCGGTTACTTTGAGAAGAATATTCATAAATTTCCTTGCGGAACAGACCGCTGCCACTCGACGTGGGCAAGCGCTGCCCTCAATTTCCTGAAACTTTGCGGGACAGAGCGCTGGCTGCCAAGCAGGCCCACGCTGTTCCGCACTGATTAATGGGCACTGGTGCCCAGATAGGCTTCAATCACTTTTTCGTTTTTCTGCACTTCGGCGGGCGTGCCTTCGGCAATCTGCTTGCCGTAGTCCAGCACCGTCAGGCGGTCACACAGGCCCATGACCAGCTTCACATCGTGCTCGATCAGCAAAATCGTGCGGTTGTCGTTGCGAATTTTGGAAATCAACTCGCGCAGCATGACTTTTTCGGTGGCGTTCATGCCGGCGGCGGGTTCGTCAAGCGCAATGAGTTGCGGGTCAGTGGCC
>CAJAFJ010000438.1 GCA_903938955.1 uncultured beta proteobacterium
ACCTCGTACCACAACATCAATTACTACAGCGATTTTCTGTATTGCTCTTTTGGCCGTTACTACGGCCTGGCCGTCACCCACGACAAATCCACCGTGATCGCCGCCAACATTGATGGCGCACAACCCTGGCGTAAAGGGGTGGCAGACGACATGCTGACCTACACCGACTGGCAGCGTGGCAACTACTTCCGTGCCGTGCAGTCCTGCATTGCCAACAAAGGCCGGGTCGGCGTCGAGTTTGACCATCTGCCCGTGGACCGCCTGGCCATGCTCAAGGCCGCCTTGCCTGGTGTCGAGTTTGTCGACATTGGAGCGGCCTGCATGAAGATGCGCATGGTCAAGAGCGCAGAAGAAATTGAATTCATCGCGCATGGCGCACAAGTTTGCGACATTGGCGGTGCAGCCCTGGTGGCCGCCGTCAAAGAAGGCGTGGCCGAGCACGAGGTGGCACTGGCCTCTACCAACGCCATGGTGCGCGAAATTGCCAAACGCTTCCCGCACACCGAGCTGATGGACACCTGGACCTGGTTTCAGTCCGGCATCAACACCGACGGCGCTCACAACCCCGTGACCACCCGCAAGGTGCAAAAGGGCGACATTCTGAGCCTGAACTGCTTCTCCATGATCTCGGGCTACTACACGGCGCTGGAACGTACGCTGTTTTTAGGCCACGCCTCTGACGAGCACCTGCGCCTGTGGGAGATCAACTGCAAGGTCCACGACGAAGGCAAGAAACTGCTGGTTCCCGGTGCCCGTTGTAGCGACATCGCGCTGGAACTGAACAAGATTTTTGAAGAACACGACCTGCTCAAGTACCGCACCTTTGGTTATGGCCACTCCTTTGGCACGCTGAGCCATTACTACGGCCGTGAGGCGGGGCTGGAATTGCGTGAAGACATTGACACAGTGCTCACACCTGACATGGTGATCTCCATGGAGCCCATGATCATGCTGCCCGAAGGCATGCCTGGTGCGGGCGGCTACCGTGAGCACGACATACTTGTTATCACCAAGGACGGCAACCGCAACCTGACGGCCTTCCCCTACGGTCCAGAGCACAACATCATCAAAGCCTGATCGTCATGTTTGACCGCGTCACGCATTCACTGCAATCTGTAGACCCCGAAATCTGGTCGGTGCTGGGGCAGGAAAACCTGCGTCAGCAAGACCACATCGAGTTGATTGCCTCGGAGAATTACACCTCCCCGGCCGTCATGACGGTTCAGGGTTCGCAACTCACCAACAAGTACGCTGAAGGCTACCCGGGCAAGCGTTACTACGGTGGGTGCGAGTTTGTCGATCAGGCCGAGCAACTGGCTATCGACCGACTCAAGCAGTTGTTTGGCGCGGACAAACACGGCTGGGGCGCCAACGTGCAACCGCACTCTGGCGCCCAGGCCAACGAGGCCGTTTTCATGGCCACCATGAACCCCGGCGACACCTTCATGGGCATGAGCCTGGCTGAAGGGGGACACCTCAGCCATGGCATGGCGCTCAACATGAGCGGCAAGTGGTTCAACGTGGTGTCCTACGGCCTGAACGCCCAGGAAGAGATTGACTACGAAGACATGGAGCGTAAAGCCCATGCCTGCAAGCCCAAACTCATCATTGCGGGTGCCTCCGCCTATTCACTGCGTATTGACTTCGAGCGTTTTGCCCGTGTCGCCAAGGACGTAGGCGCACTGTTGCTGGTGGACATGGCCCACTACGCAGGATTGATTGCGGCGGGCCAATACCCCAACCCGATCCCGCACGCCGACATCGTGACCTCCACCACCCACAAAAGCTTGCGTGGCCCACGCGGCGGCATCATCTTGATGCGCCCTGAATTGGAGAAAGCCATCAACAGCGCCATCTTTCCAGGCCTGCAGGGAGGCCCGTTGATGCACGTCATTGCAGCCAAGGCGGTGGCATTTAAAGAAGCCCTGAACCCGTCATTCAAGGCCTACCAGCAACAGGTGGTCACCAACGCCCGCATTGTGGCCGAGACCCTGATACAGCGCGGTTTGCGCATTGTCAGTGGCCGCACTGAAAGTCATGTGATGCTGGTGGATCTGCGCGCCAAGGGCATCACGGGCAAGGAAGCCGAAGCGGTGCTGGGCCGTGCCCATATGACCATCAATAAAAACGCCATTCCCAACGATCCTGAAAAAGCCATGGTCACCAGTGGCGTTCGCCTGGGAACGCCCGCCATGACCACCCGTGGCTTCAAGGACGAAGAGGCAAGGCAGACCGCCCACCTCATCGCCGATGTACTGGATAAACCGCATGATGCCGAACACATTGACGCCGTGCGCGCCAAAGTACACGCTCTGACCAGCCGTTTTCCGGTGTACCGCTGACTGGGTTTTAGCCATGGCTGCCTGCACCTTTAACCCCTTCATGACAAGCAAACACAAAGCAACTTCTCGTGGCGGCCTGGCTGCCAACGTCGTCGAGCGTTGAAAGTAATCCATGCAAAATTTTTCTATCTGGTCCTTGCTGCGCAACAGCTTGTCCTACCACGAAGGCTGGCAAAAACAGTGGCGCAGCCCTGAGCCCAAGCGCGAGTACGACGCCGTCGTGGTGGGCGCTGGCGGCCACGGCTTGGCCACCGCGTATTACATGGCTAAAGAACACGGCATGCGCAATATTGCCGTAGTGGAACGAGGTTGGCTGGGCGGTGGCAACACCGCGCGCAACACCACCATCGTGCGCTCCAACTACCTGTGGGACGAGTCCACCGCGCTCTACGAGAAAGCCATGGCGCTGTGGGAGGGGCTGTCGCAAGACATCAACTACAACGTCATGTTCAGCCAGCGCGGCGTAATGAACCTAGGCCATTCACTGCAAGACATGCGCGACATTGAGCGCCGGGTTAACGCCAACCGCCTGAACGGTGTGGACGCCGAAGTGGTGACACCCGAGCAGATCAAGGCCATGATTCCTTTCATCAACCTCAACACCCGCTATCCCGTGCTGGGCGCCTCGTTGCAACGTCGTGCTGGCGTGGCCCGGCATGACGCGGTGGCCTGGGGCTTTGCCCGCGCCGCAGACGCCTTGGGGGTGGACATCATCCAAAACTGTGAAGTCACTGGCATCCGGCGCGAAAACGGTGCCGTGGTGGGCCTTGAAACCGCTCGGGGTTTCATCAAAACCCCGAAGGTGGCCATTGTGGCTGCCGGGCATTCCAGCGTGGTGGCCAGCATGGCTGACCTGCGCTTGCCGATCGAGAGCCATCCGCTGCAAGCCTTGGTCTCCGAGCCGCTCAAACCAATCTTTCCTACCGTGGTCATGAGCAACGCCATTCACGCCTACATCAGCCAGTCCGACAAGGGCGACTTGGTCATAGGCGCGGGCATCGACTCTTACGCCGGCTACGGCCAGCGCGGCAGCTACCAAACCATTGAACACACCCTGCAAGCGATTGTGGAAATGTTCCCGCTGTTCTCCCGCGTTCGCATGAACCGCCAGTGGGGCGGCATTGTCGATGTGTCGCCAGACGCCTGCCCCATCATCAGCATGACGCCGGTCAAGGGCCTCTACATCAACTGCGGCTGGGGCACCGGCGGCTTCAAGGCCACGCCCGGTTCAGGTTGGGCCATGGCGCACACCGTCGCGCAAGACCGGCCCCACGCGCTGAACGAGGCCTTCTCGCTGAACCGTTTCTACAACGGCCACCTGATCGACGAACACGGCGCTGCTGCTGTGGCGCACTGAAAGAAGACAACCATGCTATTGATTGAATGCCCTTACTGCGGAGTGCGCGCCGAAACCGAGTTCACCTGCGGTGGCGAAGGCGGCATTGTGCGCCCCACTGAAACCGAAAAAATGAGCGACGAACAGTGGGGTGACTACCTCTTCATGCGCAAGAACCCCAAAGGCATGCACCATGAGCAGTGGCGCCATTCCAGTGGTTGCGGCCGATGGTTCAACGCCCTGCGCGATACCGTGAGCTACCGCTTTGAAGCGGTCTGGAAAATCGGCGAGGCCGCCCCAGCTTCTCTGAAAAAGGAGGCCGCATGAACGCCCGCGCCTCACGCCGCCTGCCCCAGGGTGGGCAAATCAACCGGCAACAAAAGCTGCACTTCAGCTTCAATGGCCGAAGCTATGAAGGCCTGGCCGGCGATACGCTAGCGTCCGCCTTGCTGGCCAATGGCGTGTCCATGGTGGCCCGCAGCTGGAAGTACCACCGCCCGCGCGGCATTCTGAGCGCTGGCGTGGAAGAGCCTAACGCGCTGGTGCAACTGTTTGAGGGCGCACGCACCGTGCCAAATGCCCGCATGACCGAGGTCGCGCTGGTCAACGGACTGAGTGCCCGCTCCATTCATACGACCCCCAGCATCGAGTTTGATATTGGCAGCGTGAATTCACTCTTCTCGCGCATCTTGCCAGCCGGGTTTTATTACAAAACTTTCATGGCCTCGCAAAAGGCCTGGCACTTTTTTGAGCATTTCATCCGCAAGGCCAGCGGCCTGGGTGAGTCGCCACAAGAGGCCGATCCCGACCGTTATGAAAAGCGCTTTGCCTTTTGCGATGTGCTGATCGCCGGCGGCGGCTTGGCGGGCCTCAGTGCCGCGCTGGCTGCCGGTGCCAGCGGCGCGCGTGTCATTCTGGCGGACGAGCAAGCCAGCATGGGCGGCTGGTTACTCTCCAGCGATGCACAGGTTGACGGCCTGCCCGCAGCCCAGTGGGTCGCGCAAGCCTATGCCAAGTTGCAAGCTATGCCCGAGGTCATGCTGCTGCCGCGTACCACGGTGTTTGGTTATCAGGACCACAACCTGCTGACGCTGGCTGAGCGCTGCACCGATCACCTGGAAGCTGCCAATGGCCAGGCGCGTGAACGCATGTGGAAAGTGCGTGCCAAGCAAGTCGTGCTGGCCACTGGAACGCATGAGCGACCACTGGTTTTTTCCAACAATGACCTGCCCGGCATCATGCTGTCGTCGGCCGTGTCTACCTACATCCGGCGCTATGCGGTGCTGCCAGGGAAACAGGCGCTCGTATTTACCAACAACGACACCGCCTATGACGCGGCTCTTGCCCTCCACGCGGCAGGCGCCGCAGTGACCGTGGTCGATGCACGCGCCACACCGGATGGGGACTTGAGCACCCGAGCACGCCAACAAGGCATCACCATCCTGCCCGGCCATGTGGTGGTGCAGGCCAGCGGTGGCAAGGCGGTCAGCGGTGTCACGCTGTACGCGCTCAATGCACAAGGCGGGCTGGGAGCGGCGGCTGGCACCTTGCCCTGCGACCTGGTGGCCATGTCGGGCGGCTTCAGCCCGGTGATTCATTTGTACTGCCAGTCCAACGCCAAAGCCGTTTGGCGTGAAGACCTGGCGTGTTTTATTCCCGGTCAACCCGTGCAGGCGCAACGCTCAGCCGGCGCTTGCCAGTCGCCCACGGACCTGGCGCAATGCGCACTGCAAGGCACCCAGGCCGGCACAGCCGCTGCTGTGGATGCAGGCCTGCTGGCCGTTGACGTGGTGGCACCGGCTGTGCCTTCGGTCAACGCAGGCGCCCTGTGCGTGCTCTGGGAAGTGCCGCACCCGCTGCCCAGCAGCCGCGCCCCAAAGAAGTTTGTCGACTTTCAAAACGACGTGGGCGCCAGCGACATTCACCTGGCTGTGCGCGAAGGCTTCGAGTCCATTGAACACCTCAAGCGCTACACCGCCATGGGGTTTGGTACCGACCAGGGCAAGACCGGCAACATCAACGGCATGGGCATTGCCGCCGGTATTCTGGGGCGCAGCATTTCGCAGGTGGGCACCACCACCTTCCGCCCCAACTACACACCGGTGACCTTTGGCTTGGTGGCCGGTGGCGAACTCGGCGACCTGTTCGACCCCATTCGCACCACCGCAGTGCACGACTGGCATCGCCAACACGGTGCACTGTTTGAAGATGTGGGCCAATGGAAGCGGTCCTGGTATTACCCAAAAAATGGGGAAGATCTG
>CAJAFJ010000439.1 GCA_903938955.1 uncultured beta proteobacterium
CTTAAATTCGACACTTCCTCCCGAATTTTTCACGACCCGGTAGTCTGTGGCTGAATGAAATCAACGACTTGCGTGAGTTTGTTTGTCGAAATCTTGAAAAGATTGTAGTGGCACGTTTCACATTAAATGTAGTTATTCATTGATTCGACTTGCGCTACACTTTGCACCATGTTCATCAAAGTCACTCAATCCGGTGCCCGGCGTTATGCGCAACTGGTGGAGTCGTTCCGTAACGTTGACGGCAAACCCCGCCAACGCACCGTGTGCACCCTGGGTCGCCTGGAAGATGGCGGAGAAGTGGACACCCTGATTGCGTCACTGCAACGCGCCCGTGGCATTGCGCCGCTGACATCTCCCCTGGATGGATTGCGCTTTACCGAGAGCCGCCACGCCGGCGATGTATGGGCCTTGTCTGAACTCTGGCGCTCTTTGGGGTTCGATGACTTGGCCAGTGCTTGGCGTCGCTCCAAAACCGAGGTCGATGTGCTGGGCTGTCTGCGCCTCATGGTCTTTAACCGTCTATGTGATCCGGGCAGCAAGCTGGGCGTGCTGCGTTGGTTGGAGACCGTAGCCCTGCCGGTGGGGGTTGCCAAGAGTCTGCCGGAGCACCAACACCTGCTGCGGGCCATGGACGTGCTCGATAACTACAGCGACACGCTGGGCGCGAGACTGGCCACACTTATGCGCCCACTGATTGATCAAGACCTCTCAGTGGTGTTTTATGACCTCACCACGGTTGGCGTGACCGGTCAGACGGATTTGGAAGATGATGTTCGTGCCTATGGCCGAGCCAAGTCAGGTTTGATCGAGCGTCAATTCATACTGTCTTTGGTGCAAACCGCAGAAGGTCTGCCCATCGCCCATGAAGTGCACGCCGGCAATACGGCAGAAGCCAAAACACTGCTGCCGATGATTCGCAGTTTGCTTGAGCGTTATCCGCTCAAGCGCGTGGTACTGGTGGCCGACCGGGGACTGCTCAGTGTCAGCAACATTGAGGAGTTGGCCAAACTGCAAACGCAACTCAAAAAAGACGGGCGTGATGTGGCCCTGGAGTACATCCTGGCCGTACCTGCGGCGCGGTATGGTGATTTCGCGGATGACCTTCAACGATTGAATGACGTACAAGCACCCGATCAAACTTGGTGTGCCGAGACGGCATGGCAGGACAACCGTCTGGTGGTAGCACATGACCCGCAGGTCGCCACACGGCGTGCGCAAGCACGTGACAAGACGATTGCGGAGTTGGTCACTATCGGCCAGCAGTGCAGCGATAAGCTCGATGGACAAGATGCGGGTCAACGCACCAAGGGGCGCCCCATGTCGGACTCGGGCACCAAGGCGCGTTTTTACCATGCGGTCAAGGACGCCCATATGGCGCATGTGATCAAGGTCGATTTGAAAGCTGAATTGTTCAACTACAGCATTGACGAAGACAAAAAACGTTATCTGGAATTGCTCGATGGCAAGTTGCTGCTGGTGACCAATACCGACGCCCCAGCGGCCGAGGTGGTGCAGCGTTACAAGAGTTTGGCGGATATTGAGCGCGGCTTTCGGGTGCTTAAATCCGACATCGAGATCGGTCCGGTGTACCACCGGTTACCGCAGCGAATTCGCTCGCATGCCTTGGTGTGTTTCATGGCACTGATCCTGTACCGGGTCATGCGCATGCGGCTCAGCGCCGCCAACAGAACAGAGTCACCTGCCACGTTGCTTGAGCAGCTCAAGCGTATTCATCAGCAAACGGTGCAAACAACGGATGGCCAAACGCTCACCGGCTTGACGGAAATTACGCCCGTGCAGAAATCATTGTTTGCCGCTTTGGATTTGGCACTGCCGACACCCTCTGACCTCGCCAAGCCTGTTTTGTAGTCTGCGCTTTGACTTCCGTTTCTAATGGAATCAACCACTTACGTTCAGGAAGTGTCGAACTTGAGCGGCATGACTGCCGATGAAGTGCGTTTGTCATGGGGCAATCCAACCAAAATAAATACATCAATTGGCTCGTATGGGAAGAATGAGCAATGGGTCTATGACAAAGGCAACTTTGTCAGGCAGTATGTCTACGTTGAAAATGGTCGAGTAACGTCGGTGCAGTCGCAGGAGTAATGCCGGGGCTCACGCATTGACAATGAAGTCAGCCACCGTTTGCCAGGCCACCCGTAATTGATTTTCGGATTTGCCGACATAGTTTGACCCCGTCACGTCGCCAGCTTCAGTATGGTTAATCATGCGCTTCAGGGCATAACCTGAAACCAGTTCCTCGGCCACGCTGGCGAAAGTGTGGCGTAATTTGTGCGGCGTGATGCCGACTACCCCGGCCGCCACGTTGATGGCACCGAGTGTTTTTCGTGGGTCTTTCGTGCCAAATACCTGAGCGGTCGATCTCTTACCTTCACAATGCGCCCGCACAATTGCCAGGGCTTGAGTGGATAGGACCACTGTGTGGTTTTTGCGGTTTTTGGTGTCCAGCAGCAGCATGCGCCCGCCGTCTAGGTCAACGTCGCGCACCAGCAAACCCGGTTCAAATTCTGTTTTGAAAATCTCGCCAGGACGGCAACCTGTCAGCAGGATTAACCGGCAGCCGTCAGCACCAGCATGCCCAGCGTGAGCGGTAGCAGCAAGCCACCAAGCGCCCAGCTTTTCGGGTGGTATCGGCTTGGGATCACCAGCGGTGGCCGATAGGATAATTCGATCTTTACCAGCGGTCCCTTTTGCCAGTGGCGAAGCCTCCACCGCCACGCCGTGCCAGTTCAGTACGGCCCGCAACACTTGCATGGCGTAAACGGCTTGCCGTTGGCTCTTGGCCTCGGCCGCTCCGTAGACGATGTGCATATCGTCAGCCGTTATCTTGTGTATGGACTTGCCAGCAAGGTCGAACAGAGCGCCGTTAGCGTAGGGCTTACCCGCCTTGGTCTTGCCACCCGCGGCAACCATCGCCAGGTAGTCGGCCTTGGTACGGTCTTTCAGCGGCAGTCCGTCTTTGCCGCGTCTCTTGCCCTTGACGTAAGCTTTTAGCGCCGTGGCGAGTGTCATGCTGTCTTGCTTTTCCACCTTGCGCTCGTCGCGCTTGACCTCCACGCGGTCAACTCCCGTTTGTAGCTCGCTGGATACCGTCACCATCAGTTTGCGGGCTGCGTCAGCACCGATAGCGCCTAGGCCGGCGGCTTTGCCCAGGGTCCGGCGTACTGTCTTGCCGTCCAGTCTGCGTTCGGATATGTAGGACTTACCACCACGCGAAGACACGCGCACTCCGAAACCGGGTGTATCGCGGCACCAGTAAAAAACCTGAACTGATTTTTCAAGGGTAACGGCCTTGTCCTTTATCAGTTCGGTGGTCTTTATGCCCGTGGACAGCGGTAGCGGCAATTTCAGTGCCACGGCATCAGTCAGGCGCTTGTCTAGCTTGGGCATGGCGTGAGCCTCGTTTAAGTTTTAAACGGGCAGTATAGCCAAGTAGGCAACGAAGTAGGCTTTAAACGTAGCTACCAGTGGGTATCAGGTATTAATACGTAGCACTAAGTGATTGATTAATAAATGATTTACAAATTTCTCAGAGGGAGAAAATCTGACTTTTAATCCGTTTGTCGTGGGTTCGACCCCCGCAC
>CAJAFJ010000440.1 GCA_903938955.1 uncultured beta proteobacterium
CAAGGAGGCCAATGCGCAAGCCGTAACAGCATTGTTTGAGGCGGGGGGGGCCGTGTTGGAATCCGGGCGCCTGTTTCGCAAGGACGCCTCCCAAAAGCTCGCAGCCTTGTTACAAGCGCGTCAGGACCAGGCCTATCTGCAAGCCATGGCGCTGGTGGCACTGGCGTCCACCGGACTGCTGGTCGTGACGTACCTGCTCTTGTGTTTTTCGGTGGCAACCGTGCGCAGCATCCGTGCCCTGAATGCCGCCATTTCGGAGGGTACGCGCGGCAATCTGGCGGTGCATGTCGACGTGCCGGGTAGCGATGAACTGGCCAAAATCAGCAAGGAGTTCGAGAACATGCTCAATGTGCTCTCCACCCTGGTGGCCGATGTGCGCAGTGCCTCCGGCATGGTCACGCATGTGGGCGGGCAGCTAGTGGAGGATGGGCACTCGCTCTCGGAGCGCACCCAGTCGCAGGCGGTCAGTCTGGAAGAGGCGGCCTCCAATGTCGGTCAGGTGAGCGACACTGTGGCGCGCAACTCCGAGGCGGCCCAGGAAGTCAGCCTGATGACCAAGAGCCTGCATGCCGAAGCCGGCAACGCCAGCGACCTGATGGGCCGCACGGTCAACGGCATGGGCGCCCTGCGCACCACCTCGGAGCGCATGCGCGAGATCATAGGCACGATTGACGGCATCGCCTTTCAAACCAATTTGCTGGCGCTCAATGCGGCGGTGGAGGCCGCACGGGCCGGTGAGCAGGGCAAGGGCTTTGCCGTGGTGGCGGCCGAGGTGCGCAACCTGGCGCGGCGCAGCCAGGGCGCCGCCAGCGAAGTGCGTGCCCTGATTGCCGAATCGGCCGCGCGGGTGACCGACACCGTGCAGGAAATCGAGGCGGTGAGCAAGCTGATGACCAGCCTGGTGACCGGCATTTCCGAAATTGCCTTCAATGTCGAGTCCATGGCGGATGGCAGCGCCAAGCAAAGCATCGCCCTGTCCGAAGTGGTGCAGGCTGTGGGCGATCTGGACCGTGTCACGATTGAAAACTCCGGTCTGGTGGAGCGCACCTCGCACCGTTCCAGCCGCCTGATGCAGCGCTCGCGCCAACTGGAGAGTGCAGTCACCTTTATCCAGTTGCGCCAGGGCACGGCCGATGAAGCCCTGGCTCTGGCCCACAAAGGCCATGCACTGATTGAATCGGTGGGCTTTGATGCCGCCTTTGGCATCCTGCATGACAAGGATGGCGGCTACGTGGACCGCGACTTGTATGTCTTTGTCTTCGACCGCCAGGGCGTGTACCGGGTGATGGGTGCCGATGTGAACCGGGTCGGCAGCCGCTTGTCTGATGCCCCGGGCGTGGACGCACAACAGCTGCTGGACGATGCCTGGCACCGCTGCGACCAGGGTGGCGGCTGGGTCGAATACAACATCATCAACCTGGCCACTGGCGACGTGCGCGGCAAGTCGTCCTTTGTGCTGCCGCTGAGCGACGATCTGCTGATTGGTTGTGGTGCCTACCGCAGCGCCTTGACTGACGCGGAAGGCAGACTCGGGGGTTAAAGCCCCCACGCTCCCCCATTGCATTTGGGTAGCTGCCCCCCGAGGGGGCTCACCCGCCTTGGGGCGGCCCGGCGGCGGGTTGGTCGCTCCCACGTTACCCACTTCTTGTGGGTAGCTTTTGCACTTACAGCGGATGTTCCGCGTAGAACTTGCCGCCGTGATACAGCAGGGGTGAGGCGCCGGCGCGGTGGGCGCAATGTTCCACTTCGCCGACAAAGATGACGTGGTCGCCTTCTTCGTAGCGGCTGCGGTTGAAGCACTCGAAGGTGGCGGCCGCACCCTCAATCAATGGTGCTCCGGCCACACCCATGCGGTACGTCACACCGGCAAATTTGTCCACACCCTTGGTGGCAAACTGCATCGCCAGATCCTGCTGGTCGGCGCTCAGGATGTTGATGGCGTAATGCGAACCGGTGCTGAAGGCCGCCATTGAACTTGCCGCGTGGGACAGGCTCCACAGCACCAGGGGAGGCGACATGGAAACCGAGTTGAACGAGTTGGCCGTCAGGCCCACCAGATCGCCGCTGGCAGTGCGGGCGGTGACGATGGTGACACCGGTGGCGAACATGCCCAGGGCGGTGCGGAATTCAGATTTTGAAAAGATGGGAGGGCGCGCTTGGTGCGGCTTGACGGTGGACAGCATCACCTGAATTTAACCGAGATCGGTTTTGTTTCGCGGTGAAGTGGTTTTTAACTCCCCCTTGGGGGAGTTAAAAAACGGGGGAGTTAAAAACAGCCCCGCCGGGAAAAAGTCAGTGCCCCAAGATCTTGGACAAGAAATCCCGACTCCGCTCACTCTGCGGATTGTTAAAGAAATCATGCGGATTGTTCTGCTCAACGATCTGCCCCTGGTCCATGAAGATCACGCGGTCGGCCACCGCCTTGGCAAAGCCCATCTCGTGCGTCACGCACAGCATGGTGATCCCCTGGCTGGCCATCTCGATCATCACGTCCAGCACTTCCTTGATCATTTCCGGGTCCAGCGCCGAGGTCGGCTCATCGAACAGCATGATCTTCGGCTTCAGGCACAGGGCGCGGGCAATGGCGACGCGCTGCTGCTGGCCGCCGGAGAGTTGCAACGGGTACTTGCCCGCCTGCTCGGCAATGCGCACGCGCGCCAGCTGGTGCATGGCTTTTTCTTCGGCCTCTTTTTTGGACAGCTTGCCAACCCAGATCGGCGACAGTGTGAGGTTCTCCAGCACGGTCAGGTGCGGGAACAGGTTGAACTGCTGAAACACCATGCCGACTTTTTTGCGCACGTCATCGATCAAACGGGCGTCGTCGGTCAGCTCCACGCCGTCCACCCACAGATGACCTTGCTGGTGCGTTTCCAGCCGGTTGATACAGCGGATCAGCGTCGATTTGCCGGAGCCGGACGGGCCGCAGATGACGATGCGCTCGCCGGGGGTCACGCTCAAGTCGATGTCGCGCAACACATGAAAGGTGTCACCGTACCACTTGTTGAGCTTGTCGAATTGGATGATGGGCTGGGTCATGGGGGGAGTTCCGCTTTAGCGCTGGCTGCCGTGGCTGAGCTGTTGCTCAACCCAAAGGCTGTAGCGGGACATGGAAAAACAAAACACGAAATAAATCAGGGCGATGAAAAGATAGCCTTCGAGCATGAAGGGGCGCCAGTTGGCGTCCGAGTTCAAGGCCAGCGACAGGGCGCCGGTCAGCTCGTAGAGGCTGACAATGGTCACCAGCGAGGTGTCCTTGAAGGTCGAGATGAAGTTATTCATCAGGCTGGGCACCACCATCGCCAGCGCCTGCGGCAACACCACCAGCCGCTGGGTTTGCCACCATGACAAGCCAAGCGTCGCCGCCGCCTCAAGTTGCCCCTGGGGAATGGCTTGCAGGCCGCCCCGAATCACCTCCGCCATGTAGGCCGCCGCAAACAGCGAGATGCCCAGCAGCACGCGGATCAGCACATCCACGCTGAAGCCTTCGGGCATGAACAGCGGGAACATGAACGAGGCCATGAACAGCACCGTGATCAGCGGCACACCCCGGATCAGTTCGACATACAGGGTGCAAAAAGTGCGAATGGCGGGCAAGCTGGAGCGCCGCCCCAACGCCACGGCCAGTGCCACCGGCAAGGCCAGTGCCATCGACAAGGCGGCCAGCAGCAGCGTTAACGGCAAGCCGCCCCAGCGGTCGGTTTCGACGCGGGCCAGGCCCAGCACGTTGCCATGCATCAGGGTGAAAAACACCGCCAGCACCACGGCCCACAGCAGGCCCAGCCAGGCGTGCCAGAACGCGCGGGTGCAACTGGCCACCAGCAGGCCCAGCATCAGGGTGGTGGCCAGCAGCGGCCGCCATTGCGCGTCAAACGGGTAGCGGCCAAACAGGATGAGGCGGTATTTCTCCGCCACCACGCCCCAGCAGGCGCCTGCGCCGTCCACCCGGCAGGCTTCAAAACTGGGCAACCAGGTGGCCCGCACCACGGCCCAGCTGAAAAATTGCTGGCCGAAGTAAAGCAACACGCCACCGAGGACGAGCGTCAGCAGGCCGGTCAGCCAGTCGCCAAACAGGTTGATGCGCAGCCAGGCCAACAGGCCTTCCGTGCGGCGGGGCGCGGGCCGGGGGGCGATGAATTCAACCGTGGGGGCCGTCATGGGTGGGGGCGGCATCAGCGCTCTTTGATCGCCGAGCGGCGGTTGTAGCGGTGCATCAGCCAGGCGGTCGCCAGTGAGGTGCACAGGTACACCGCCATGACGATGGCCAGGCATTCCACAGCGCGCCCGGTCTGGTTCAGGGCGGTGTTGGCGATGGACACCACATCCGGGTAACCCACGGCCACGGCCAACGATGAATTCTTGGTCAGGTTCAAAAACTGGTTGGTCAGGGGCGGAATGATCACGCGCAGCGCCTGCGGCAGCATCACCAGCCGCATCGACTGGCTCGGGCTCAGCCCCAGCGCCACGGCGGCCTCACGCTGGCCGCGGTCCACCGACTGGATGCCGGCGCGCACCACCTCGGCCACAAACGCCGCCGTGTACGCCGTCAGCCCCAGCAGCACGGTGAGAAATTCAGGCGTCAGCGAGCCGCCGTGTTCAATGGCGAACTCGCCTTTTACCGGAAAGTCGAACGCGAATGGCATGCCATCAGAGGACCAGACCGGAATCGGAAAGCTCAGGCCGCCTTTGCTCAGGAACATGGGCCCCAGCGTCCAGGCCTCGGTGGTGGCGGGCAGCGCCTCGGTGAACAGCAAGTACCACATGAGCAATTGCAGCAAGACCGGCACGTTGCGAAACATTTCTACATAAGCGTAACAAACGCCGCGCACCAGCGCGTTGCGCGAGAACCGGCCCACGCCCAGCAGTGTGCCGAGCAGCGTTGTCAGCACAATACCCAGCAGCGCCACGCGCAAGGTGTTGGACAGCCCGACACCAAAGGCCAGCCAGTACGACTGGCCGGAGTCAAAAGGGAACAGGCTCTCGCCGATGTCAAAACCGGCGGGGTCGGCTAAAAAATCAAAGCCGCTCTGGATGCCGCGCAACTGCATGTTGTGCAGCGTGTTGCGCGCCAGAAACCAGACCAGGGCCGCCACCCCGATGATCGCCAGCCCCTGATACAGCCGGGCCCGAAAGGCCTGACTGCGCCAGAATCCGCGTTTCGACTTCGGGGGAAGCGGCGCCATGCCATCAAGACCCGGTGGCGTGGCTCAACGAACCGGGTAGGCGTAAATCAGGCCGCCCTGGTTCCATTGCTTGTTCAGGCCACGTGGCAAATTGACCGGCGACTTTTGGCCCAGGTTGCGCTCAAAACTCTCACCGTAGTTGCCGGTGACCTTGATAGCGCGGGCCAGCCAGTCTTTGTCCAGGCCCAGCAGTTTGCCGGTGTCTTCATTGCCGCCGCCCAGCAGGCGTTGCACGACGGGGTCGGTGCTGGTGGCTTTGAGCATGTCGACATTGGCTTGCGTCACGCCATATTCTTCAGCTTCCATGGTGCCGTAAATCACCCATTTGACGATGGCAAACCACTCGTCATCGCCACGGCGCACCACCGGGCCCAGCGGCTCTTTGGAGATCAGGTCGGGCAGGATCAGGTGATCTTTCGGGTCTTTGGCTTCCTTGCTGCGGATCGAGGCCAGCCCCGAGGCGTCGGTGGTGTAACCCACACAGCGACCCGAGAAATAAGCGGCATTGGCGGCGTCAAACTTCTCGAACACCACCGGTTTGATGTTCAAGCCATTGGCCTTGGAGAACGATGCCAGGTTTTTCTCGGAAGTGGTGCCCGACTGCACGCAGACGGTCTGGCCCTTGAGCTGTTTGGCGTTCTTGATCTTGCTCTTGGCGGGCACCATGAAGCCCTGGCCGTCGTAGTAGTTGGTGACGGTCGAGTTCAGCCCCATGGAGGCATCGCGCGTGAGCGTGAAGGTGGTGTTGCGCGCCAGGATGTCGACCTCGCCGGACTGCAGGGCGGTAAAACGCTGCTGGGAGTTCAGCGGCACGTACTTGACCTTTTCCGCGTCCTTCAAGGTGGCGGCGGCCAGGGCCTTGCACACATCCACATCCAGCCCCGACCACTGCCCGCTGGAGTCGGCGGCCGAGAAACCGTTGACCCCCGTGCTCACGCCGCAAATGATCTGGCCCCGGGCCTTGATCGCATCGAGTGTTTTACCGGCATGGGCGGGCGCGGCGCCGAGGGCGCACAGGGCGACCATCGCGGCGGCCAGGGTGCTTGAAGTAGTCAGTTGCATGGGCGTTACTCAGTTAAGGGTTGAAGCAGGGCTGATCAGATCATATTGAAGTTTGCGCCCGGGTGCGGTTCAGACATTGATGCCGTATTTGCGCAAGCGAATGGCGATGGCCGAGTGCGAGGTCTGCAGTCGCTCCGCGAGCTTGCGCGACGATGGATACTGCAGAAACAAGCGCTGCAAGAGCCCGCGCTCGAAGCTTGATACAGCCTCCTCCAGACTCCCCACCTCCTCAAGCAGGCCAGCGTCAGCCGCGGCACCGGTCACGGCCAACTCCAGGTCGGCGGCGTCAATGACGGGCGCCTCACTCAGCGTGACCGCGCGGAAGATGACATTCTGCAATTGCCGAACATTGCCCAACCAGGGATTGGTCGCCAGGGCGATGGTGGCTGACTGGCTGAGACGGGCACGCGAACGCCCGGTCTGGTCGCAGGCGCGGGCCAGAAACACCTGCGCCAGGGGCAGAATGTCTTCGGTGCGTTCGCGCAGCGGCGGCAGGTTCAGCTGCAGCACATCAAGGCGAAACAACAGGTCCTGACGGAAGCTGCCACTGATCACCATGTCCTCCAGCACCCGGTGG
>CAJAFJ010000441.1 GCA_903938955.1 uncultured beta proteobacterium
ACACCCTGACCAAGGAAGAAGTCGCCAGCTGGAAACCAGGCGACACGCTGTTGCTCAACGGCAAGATGCTGACCGGCCGCGATGCCGCGCACAAGCGCATCAAGGACATGCTGGCCAAGGGCGAGAAACTGCCGGTTGACTTCACCAACCGCGTGATTTACTACGTCGGCCCGGTCGATCCGATCAAGGGCGAAGCCGTGGGCCCCGCCGGCCCGACCACCGCCACCCGCATGGACGACTTTACCGAGATGATGCTGGCACAAACCGGCCTGATCTCGATGGTCGGCAAGGCCGAGCGCGGCCCGGTCGCCATTGAAGCCATCAAAAAGCACAAGAGCGCCTACCTGATGGCCGTCGGCGGCGCCGCCTACCTGGTCAGCAAAGCCATCAAACACGCCGACGTGGTGGGCTTTGCCGACCTCGGCATGGAAGCCATTTACGAATTCGACGTGGTCGACATGCCCGTGACGGTGGCAGTGGATGCCGGCGGCACCAGCGCCCACATCACCGGCCCGGCCGAATGGCAAAAACGCATCGCCACCGGCGAATTCAAAGGCATCCAGGTCGCGGGCCAATAACGCCTAGCGTACCGAAAATTGAGCCCCCCTTCCCCTTCCGTCAAGCGCCCCATCGGGGTGTTTGACAGCGGCATCGGGGGTTTGAGCATTCTGCATGCCTTGCGCGCAGAATTGCCGCACGAAGACTTTGTCTACGTGGCCGACAGCGGCCACGCCCCTTATGGTGAGCGTGATGAGGCACACGTCATCAGTCGCTCACGCACCATCACCGACTATCTGCGTAGCCAGCACCACATTGCAGCCCTGGTGATTGCCTGCAACACGGCCACGGCGGCGGCCATTCATTTGTTGCGAAAAGAACATCCCGACTTGCCCATCATCGGCGTCGAGCCCGCGCTCAAACCAGCGGTGGCGCACAGCCGCACCCATCGCATCGGCGTGATGGCCACGCGGCGCACGCTGTGCAGCACCAAATTTCAAACACTGCTGGATTCGCTAGCCGGGCAAGCCGACTTTATTTGCCAGCCCTGCGACGGCCTGGCCGATGCTATTGAGCGCGAGGACACGGCAAGAATAGCCGCACTCTGTGCGCTTTACACGAAGGCTGCAGGCACATTTGGCACGACAAATGGTCAGATCGACACGCTGGTACTGGGCTGCACCCATTACCCGTTTGTGCGAGACATCCTGGCCCAAGAGGTGGGCACGAACGTCCATCTGATCGACAACGGCGGACCCGTGGCACGCCAGACGCGCCGCATGCTGCCCCAGCTGACCGACACCGATCAGCCGGGGAACAGCGTGCTGCTGACCACCGGTGACGTACAAAACCTTCAAAAGGCTGCACAACGCTGGCTGCAACTGGGCAGCCCCGCAACAGCGCTCCGCATTTAAAGTCAAAGCAAGCCCGCCGGTCGGGTTAGCGTCACCCGACCGGCAAGCGGCTGAAGAACCTGGCAGCGTCGACGCGAACGCGCCATGAACAACGATAATCACCCCCCATGAATCCACTGCTTTCCCATTTACACCCCTACCCCTTCGAGCGGCTGCGACAACTGTTTGCCAGCGTCACGCCCAATCCGGCGCTGCGCCATATCAGCCTGGGCATGGGCGAGCCCAAGCACGCCACGCCGGCCTTCATCCAGCAGGCCATGATCGCCTCCATCACCAGCACGCCCAGCGGCCTGGCGTCTTACCCGGCCACGGCGGGCGAACCCGCCCTGCGCGACGCGTGCGCCCGCTGGCTGAAAACCCGCTACGCACTGGACGTGAACCCCGCCACCCAGATCCTGCCGGTCAACGGCTCCCGCGAAGCCCTGTTTGCACTGACGCAAACCATCGTCAACCCCGGTCCGGCAGGCTGCCAGGCCGACCAGGCACCGATCGTGGTGTGCCCCAATCCGTTCTACCAAATCTACGAAGGCGCAGCGCTGCTGGCGGGTGCCCAGCCCTGGTTTGTGCCAAGCGACCCGGCACGCAATTTTGCGCAGGACTGGGACAGCGTGCCCGAATCGGTGTGGGCACGCACCCAGTTGCTCATCACCTGCTCGCCCGGCAACCCGACCGGCGCCGTAATGCCCCTGTCCGAATGGAAAAAGCTGTTTGACTTGAGCGACCGCTACGGCTTTGTCATCGCCTCCGACGAGTGCTACAGCGAAATTTATTTCAGCGACGAGGCACAGCCGCTGGGCGGCATGCAAGCCGCCGTGCAACTGGGCCGGGCCGACTTCAAAAACCTGGTCTCACTCACCAGCTTGTCCAAGCGCAGCAATGTGCCGGGCATGCGCAGTGGTTTTGTCGCGGGCGATGCGGCGGTCATTCAGCCATTTTTGCTCTACCGCACTTACCATGGCAGCGCCATGAGCCCGGTGGTCCAGGCCGCCAGCCTGGCCGCCTGGAACGATGAGCAACACGTCATCGACAACCGCGAACAGTACCGGAGCAAGTTCGCGCAAGTCACGCCGCTGCTGACCGACGTGCTGGATGTCGCCTTGCCTGATGCCGGTTTTTACCTGTGGGCCAAGATCAAGGGCAGCGACACCGATTTCGCCCGCGACTTGTACGCTCTTTACAATGTCACGGTCTTGCCCGGCAGCTATTTGGCGCGCGAGGCACAAGGCTTCAACCCCGGTGAAGGCCGCATCCGCATGGCCCTGGTGGCCGAAACCGCCGAGTGCGTCGAAGCCGCTCAGCGCATTGTCCAGTTTGTCAAATCCAGAGCCTGACCGCGCCCGCCGCTTTCAAGCCACGTCCCTTTTAGACCCTTTTTCATTTTCAAGAGATTTCACATGACCCAACAACTCCAAACCATCCTCGACAACGCCTGGGAAGACCGCGCCAACATCTCCATGACCAGCGCTTCGCAAGAAGTGCGGGACGCGGTCGAGCACGTCCTCGCACAGCTCGATTCCGGTGCTCTGCGCGTCGCCACCCGCGAGGCCGTCGGCCAGTGGACCGTGCACCAGTGGATCAAGAAAGCCGTGCTGCTGAGCTTCCGTCTCAAAGACAACGAATTGATGAAATCCGGCGACCTCGGTTTTTATGACAAAGTGCCGACCAAATTTGCCGGCATGGACGCCGACGCCATGAAGGCCACCGGCATCCGTGTGGTGCCGCCCGCCGTGGCGCGCCGTGGCAGCTACCTGGGCAAGGGCGTGATTTTGATGCCTTCATTTGTCAACATCGGCGCCTACGTGGACGAAGGCACCATGGTCGACACCTGGGCTGCAGTGGGTTCTTGCGCCCAGATCGGCAAAAACGTGCACCTGAGCGGCGGGGTCGGCATTGGCGGCGTGCTGGAGCCGATGCAGGCCAACCCCACCATCATTGAAGACAACTGCTTCATCGGCGCCCGCTCCGAAGTGGTCGAAGGCGTGATTGTGGAAGA
>CAJAFJ010000442.1 GCA_903938955.1 uncultured beta proteobacterium
CACCGGCACCATCACCGGAGAACTGGCGGCAGAGGAATGCTTTCGGGCGCTGGGACAACGCGGTGGGAGCGGGCTCAAGCGCCACCATGCGCTGGCCGATGCGCTGGCGTTGCGGGCGGCATACTTAGCCGTGAAGGCGGCGGCACTGGCGCACATACGCGCTCAAAATGCCGACCAATCACTTTATCAACTGGCCGATTACCCCGTACTGGAAAAGTTGGCAAGAGTCCGAACGACAGCATCTCAGCTAGATGGACGAGCGTGTCGCTTTATTTACGAGACTTCGCTGCATGAAATTGATATCACCAGTTTCTCCCATTCAGAACGGTATTTCTTTGATGCTTTGGGTTTGACGCCTTTTCCAAAATGCTAGTTTTTCTTGACACCGAATTCACAGATTTTGTTCGCCCCGACCTGATCAGCCTGGCACTGGTGAGCGAGGATGGCCGGGAGTTTTACGCCGAGCGCACCGACTATCACAGGGACGCTTGCAGTGATTTTGTACGGGAAACCGTGCTGCCCTTGCTGGGCTGCGTGCCTGGTGCCGCCTGTAGCCGATCAGAATTAACGCGGCGCCTGCATGAATGGTTTGAGCAGTTGCCAGAACCGGCCGTCATCATTTACGACTTTGAAGGCGATTGGCTATTGCTGGCGAATGCCATCCTTGGCCGTGCTTACAGAAATCCGCCCGCCAATTTTGGCGAACCGCTGCACTTGGGGAACTCCAGTATCACCCACCCGGTCTTTGAGCGGGCACAGAGCAACACCTACACGCAGGACTGGCCCGCGCATCATGCCCTGGCCGATGCGCGGGCGCTAATGGCGGGCTACCGTGCCTGGCGTGTATTCATGGAAAAAATCTGGAGAATCGAATGAAGGATCAATCCATGGAAAATCACCCCATCGAAAACGAAGCTGACTACCGAGCTGCACTCAAAGTCGTTTCTGCCTTGGTTGATGCTGACCCGAAATGCGGCACACCAGATGGTGATCGCCTCGAAGTGTTGGGTACGCTGGTGGAGGTTTATGAAGCAACACCGCAGGCCTACATTGCCGACTTGGCGCAACGGCATGGCATTGTGTATGTCAAGACCGGAAGTAGCGCTTTGGCGCAAGTGATCACCCGTCTGGCGGGCGACGATGGAAATCCAGATGAAACTGAAAAGCTAGTTATCGCTCTGCGCCGCGCCAATGTCATTGATGGCAAAACAATGGTTACGCTAGTTGGTCGCTATTTTGGGGAGATGCGCAATGAAGGAAGTGAGCCATGATTCCTGTCATGGAGGCCATTCAGAAACACCAGCCAGAAGCCGCAAAAGCGCATTTGGCGGCTGGGCGTGCAATTTATTATGGCGACCCGCGATACCCCGGCCAAATCGTCAAAGAGTACCCTGATGGACGCAGGCAGTTGGTGGACATTGACGAAAAAAGTGTAGTCACTGTCATTAAGGAGATTTCAAGGATCGACTCATGATTCTGTTTTGCGGCGACCCGCATGGTCATTTTTGTCACATCATCGAGGCTGTCCAGGAGCACCAGCCCGCAGCCGTCATCCTGTTGGGTGACTTGCAAGCCCAAAGACCGCTGGAGGACGAGTTGGCCCTGATTCTGGACAAGACCGAAGTCTGGTTCATTCACGGCAACCGATTCCGAAGCCGACCACGATCATCTTTTTGGGTCTGCCATGGCCGACCGCAACTTGCATGGCAGAGTGGTCGAAATTGCTGGCCTACGCATTGCAGGACTTGGCCCAATGCGGGTGCAGCGGTTTGCTAACAGGTCGCTCCAAAGCCGACATTGAAATGGTTATGCAAATGGGATGTGGCGGCAAAGCGGCGGTTCTGGCTCGCTGCCGGTTGACGCTGCGTGCGCGACTCCCCCCAAACGAAGACCCTGACCAATCAAGTGGTTCGGCGGATCAAGCTTCAGGTTCCGGTGAGGGATTTGACACGCCCTACCCATGACATACTCGGATTTATTCAGTTGAATTTCTTATCCGTTTACGGCCATCAAACGCGATGAAGTAATGGGCGGCGATTCAGGGCAGCCGTTAACTAACGCGTTGCATCGACAAGTAGCATTTTTGCTGCAGATTTAAGCAAAAGTTAAGGGAGTTAATAATGAAAGAAAGTTTTCAGAACAAGAAGGCATGGCGCCCAGCGGCAATCTACAAACTCATTGCCGACGTTCGCAATATAAAAAAGAGAAACTTGTTGCGAGGCTATAGTGCTAAGCCTCGCATTGACCATGATGACGCCGAGGAAATCCGACGAGAAAACTCCCTGCACGATAGCATGATTGTTGGTGCAGTATTGAAGGGACGCCACGGGCTGCTGGACGGATCGAATCA
>CAJAFJ010000443.1 GCA_903938955.1 uncultured beta proteobacterium
GTTGGGACGTAGTCAAAGCTGCCGCTTGGGCGGTGGTCAAAGCCGCCGCCTGGGCTGTTGTCAATGCAACAACTTGGCTTGTGATCAGTCCTTGCACCAGTTGCGCGGTGGTGAGACTGGCGACTTGCGCAGTCGTCAACGCTGCCATATCGGTGACAGTGATCGCCGCAATTTGGGCCGTCGTCAAGCCTTGCGAGATCTGCGCAGTAGTGAGTGACGCGATCTGGGACGTAGTAAATACCGCAATGTCCCGCGTTTCCATGGCCGCGAGCTGGCTGGTGCTCAAACCCTGCGCCAATTGGGCAGTGGTAAGCGCCGCGACCTGGCTGGTGGTCAACGCAACGACTTGGGCCGTAGAGAGGCCCGTATTCACCTGAGCCGTCGTGAGCGCGGCCAAGCCAGTGGTGCTAAGCGCGGCAATCTGGCTCGTCGTCAGGCCCAAATTGATCTGGCTGGTGGTGAGCGCCGCAGTTTGCGTTGCAGTGAGCACGGCAACATCGCTCGCCTCCATCGCGGCAAGCTGGGCAGTGCTCAGACCTTGAACCAACTGCGCCGTAGAGAGCCCGGCCACTTGGGCGGTACTCAGCGCGACGACTTGGGCAGTGGTAAATCCCTGGTTGATCTGGGCGGTAGTCAGCCCACCCAAGCCCGTCAAACTGAGTGCGGCAATTTGTGCTGTTGTCAGGCCTTGATTGATCTGTGCCGTGGTCAGCGAAGCAACTTGAGATGCCGTCAATACCGCGACATCGCGGGTTTCCATCGCAGCAAGCTGTGCTGTGCTCAGCCCAGAGGCCAACTGGGCCGTGGTCAGCGTTGCCACTTGCTCCGTGGTCAATGCGACGATTTGTGCAGTGGTCAGGCCCAGATTTACTTGGGCGGTTGTCAGGGCTTCCAAACCGGTCAGGCTCAGGGCGGCGACCTGGCTTGTGGTCAAGCCTTGCTTGATCTGTGCGGTGGTAAGGGAGGCGACCTGAGTCGCGTCCATCGCCGCAATGCTATTTGTGGTCAGCGCAGCCACTTGGGTCGTGCTCAAGCCCTGTGCCAACTGGGTCACGCTTAGAGCAGAAATTTGGCTGACTGTTAGCGCGGCGATTTGCGCGGTTGACAGGCCCAAATTGATTTGCGACGTGGTCAGACCCGCCACCCCAGTGACAGACAAGGCAGCAACCTGGGCGGTCGTCAGACCGAGGTTGATCTGCGCCGTCGTCAGGGCCGCAACCGCGCTGTCGCTGATGGCCGCCACCTGGCTGGTGGTAAATCCCTGGATGGTTTGTGCAGTGGTGAATGCAACGATCTGGGTAGCAGTCAGGGAAGCAACATCTGCTGTCTCTATGGCGGCAATTTGCGCCGTGGTCAGACCCTGCGCAATTTGCGCCGTGGTCAAAGCAGCGACCTGTGAAGCCGTCAAGCCTTCAATTTGCGCTGTGGTCAGGCCGGTGCGCACCTGGGCTGTAGTCAGGGAAGCCAGATTAGCGACCGTGAGCGCGGCCAGATCGGCGGTTTCCATGGCCGCAATTTGGGTGGTCGTCAGACCTTGCGCCACCTGGGCACTGGTCAGGCCGGCCACTTGCGCCGTGGTCAGCGCCACGATTTGGGCGGTGGTGAGGCCCTGGTTGACCTGTGTTGTGGTCAGGCTTGCGAGTTGCGTGGCCGTCAGGGCCGCGAAGTCGGTCGTGGTCAGTGCCGCAATCTGGGCCGTGGTCAGACCTTGCGCCAACTGGGCAGCGGTCAGCGCCACTACTTGGGCGGTAGTCAAAGCAGCCACATCGCGCGTTTCCATCGCAGCGAGTTGCGTGGTGGTCAGGCCTAGCGCAATTTGGCTCGTGGACAAGGCAGCCACCTGGGCGGTGCTCAAATCCGCAATTTGGGCCGTAGTCAGGCCTTGGGCGATTTGGCTGGTGGTCAGGCCGCTGATGCCAGTGGCTGACAGATTGGCAATGCGGCCTGCACTCAAACCCTGGGCAATCTGCGCCGTGGTCAGCGCGGCAACCTGGTCTTGGCCCAATGCCGCCAAGTGACTGGCGGTTAAGCCTTGATAAAGCTGCGCCGTGGTGAGCACCGCAATTTGTGCGGCGGTCAGGCGGTATACCTGGGCGGTGCTGAGCGCAGCCAAGTCACGTGTTTCGAGTGCAGCCACCTGGTCGGTGGTCAGACCACGGGAAATTTGCCAGGTGGTAAGCGCGTTAGCTTGCGATGTTGTTAGAGCCACGACCTGAGCGGTCGTAAAGGCCGCGACCTGCGTGACACCCAAGGCCGCAACATCTGCCGTGGTCAGTACCGCGACTTGCGCAGTGGTCAAACCCTGGGCGATTTGAGCGGTCGTCAGTGCCTGGGCTTGTAATGAGGTCAGCGCCGAAATCTGTGCCGTGCTTAAACCCTGCGCTACCTGCGCCGTGGTGAGTGCAGCCACCTGCGCCGGGGTCATCCACTGGCTGATTTGGTAGGTGGTGAGAGCGGCCACCTGGTCCGTAGAGAACGCTGCAACGTGGGCGGTAGTCAGCAAATTATTGAAATCGGCTTGCTGCAAAGCAGCGATGTCCGCAGTAGTTGCAGCGGGGATGTCGTTGTAGTCAATCATTCTCTAACCTTCCGGGGCTAAAAGCCCGCATATATGAAGCCGCTAAACCGCTGCAGCCGGCTGTAAACCGGATACACCGCTGTTGCCCGTCGACTTGGCTCCAGCGGATCGCGTACGCCACGCGTAGTCCTGCCTTTCAGAATCGGCAGAACGTCAAAACTCTTGAGGTTTTTTGAAGGAAATGATCAAAATCCAACAAAAACCTGTAACTGGCAAAAAATTGCCACTTTTACAAAATAAGCAAAAATCGCGCCATTTTTCGCACAGAACAAGCGCAATGCGCACTTGATCTGACTTCCACTTGGCCAACAATTTCCTTGACAGACAGGCGCCTCATGCCACCCGCGCGCTGCACTTAGACAGTAAAAGTCTTATCCAATTTTATCAATTTTTGGTGTTTTAAACGACTATGGGATTTTTTATCGTGCATTTAGGTGTAACGCCTGTAACGCGAATGCCACCCATGCCAATTTGGATACGAATTCGTGCTTGCTCGGCCTCAAGATTCCCGCCTTTGCGCCGATACCTAAAGCACGACGCAGAGCGAAAGAAACTATGCCACCCACACTACTCAAAATCGACAGCCCTGAAACTGGCTTTGAAATGCCGCCGGTGCGCCGCTACCCCTTCAACCAGATGGGCGTGGGCGACTCCATCCTCATTGACGACTTCCGAGTGGCGCAAAGCGCCCGGGTGTCGGCGATCAATTTCATCAAACGTCATGATTTGGGCTGGAAGTTCGGCATTCGCAAAATGGACAATGGCTGGAGAATCTTCAGGATCAACTGAGCTTCAAGGCTCGCGGATCGACTCATTCATCGCCTTGGTCAGGGGCCAAATAAGGTAGGACATTACTGACCGTTTTCCGACAACAATTTCGGCAGAGAGCGTCATGCCAGGCAAAAGGCGTGCTTTGTCTGGCATTTTTTTCAGCTGCGAGTCGCCGTAGGCAATGCGACTCAGGTAATACGCATCCAGGGCGCCCGGCGCTCCGCTGTCCCGGCGAAAAGCGTCTTCGCTGATGGTGCGCACCTGACCGTCCAAGGCGCCGTGCTTCTGGAACGGGAAGGCATCGAGCTTGACATGCACCACGTCACCCGCCTTGATGTAACCAATGTCCAGCGCGTCGATCTTGACCTCGGCCTCCAGGGCTGCGCCCAGCGGCACCAGGGTGAACATCTGTTCGGCGGCCTGCACCACCGAGCCTTGCGAGAGTTTGGCCATCTCGAGCACCACCGCGTCCACCGGCGACACCAGGGCGACGAGTTGCTTGCGCTTGTCGGCTTTTTGCAGTTGCTCGTTGATCCCGTCGCGGTCGCGCGCGGTGTTCAGCAGGTCTTCCATCGTCTTTTGCCGCCAACTCTTGGTAAAAGCGGTTTTTTCCGACTCAAGTGCTGCCAATTCGTTGCGCAGCTCGTGCTCACGGTTGTTGGACAGCTGCAGTTCGCGCTCGGCGGCCAGGCGCCGGTCACGGGCTTCGAGCAGTTGCAGGCGGGCGCCAAAGTTCTGCGCCATCAAAGTCTCCTGCATGGCTTCCATCTCGTTCAAAGACTTCATGCGCTGCGCCATCACCAGCTGGTCGCGGCGGTTGGTATCCATGGTGGCAGCCACGCGGGCGATGTTTTGTTCCAGCTTGGCCAGCTGCGCGGCGTAGTTGGCCTGGCGCTCGCGCGAGAGCTGGGCCTGCAACACTGCGTCGGCGTCTTTGCCCGACGGCGCCGTGTTTTTGCCCGAAAGCTCAGCGTTCAGCCCCCGGGTTTGCGTGTCCAGGCTTTGCAGGCGCGAGCGCAGTTGCGCCTCGTCGGCCTGGGCAAAGGTCGGGTCCAGCGTGGCCAGCACCTGGCCTTGGCGCACCACCTGCCCCACCCGCACCTCGATTTTCTGGATGATGGAGGTCTCCAGCGGCTGCACCACGATGTTGGGCAAGGGGTTGACCAGGCGCCCAGAGGCCACGACCACCCGCTCCACCTCAGAAAAGCTGGCCCACAGCACGAACAGCACGACGGCCAAGGCGAGCATATGCACCGTGATGCGCAGATAACCCGGCAGCGGATTGCGCTCAATCGCATCCGCGTCGGGCAAAAA
>CAJAFJ010000444.1 GCA_903938955.1 uncultured beta proteobacterium
AGCGCCAGCAAGTTGGTCTGATAAGCGATGTCGTCCACGATACCGATTTTGGAGGCGATTTGCTTCATGGCGCTCACGGTCTGGCTCACGGCGCTGCCGCCGTCGACTGCTTCCTTGCTGGTCGTGGTGGCCATGCTGTCGGTCACCTTGGCGTTGTCGCTGGTCTGGCTGATGGAGGCGGACATGACGTCGATTTGCGAGGTGGTTTCTTCCACGCTGGCGGCTTGTTCGCTGGCCGCTTGCGACAGGGCTTGCGCGGTGGCGCTGACCTGGTTGGCGGCACCGGTGAGGGCGTCGGCAGCGGCGCGGACTTCTTCCATCACGCGGGTCAGGTTCTCGGCGGTAGCGTTGGCACTGTTCTTGACCTCGCCAAACAGGCCGCCGTAGTCGCGCTCAATGCGCTGGGTCAGGTCGCCTTTGGCGAAGGCGGCCAGCACGTCGGCCACATCGGTCAGGCCTTGTTCGCTGGTGTCCATCAGCTGGTTCATGCCGGTGTAAATTTTGCCGAAAAATCCGACTTTGCCGTCCGCGCTCAGGCGGCCACTGAAGTCGCCGCGCGAGGCGGCATTGACCATGTCGTCAAGCTCTTGTTCCGACACCAGTTCTTCGGTACGGTCAATCCACTGGGTGATGCGGCCAATCGGGGTTCCGCTGGCGTTGTGGACCGGGCGGGCCAACAGGCGCAGGTTGCGGCCCTGGATGGTCATGTCCACCTGTTCGCCAGAGCGGACTGCCTGGTCAAAGCGTGTGGCATCGTCCGGATTTTTAAACAGGGTGCTGAGCTTGTTGCCGTAAAACTTGTCGGTGTCGAAGCTGGCGCCGCCAAACAGCTTGAGCAATTCTTTGGCTGGCGGTGTGGCGTGCACCAGCAAGGCCTCGGCGCTGGAGACCGTCACGCACACCGGCAAGCTGTCAAGTGACAGGCGAATGCGCTGGTTAAAGGTGGCGGCTTCGGCGGCTTCGCGCATCGACTGCTGAACCCGGTCGATCGCGACCGTGATGCGGGCTTTTTGACCCGGCAAACGTTCCATCGCCACGTCCAGACGGCCTTCGGCATAGTCAGTGATCACGTCCACAATTTTCATCTTGACGGCGATGTGCGATTGCACCAGGTCGTTGATGGACTGCCCCATCGTACGGTAGGTGCCTTCCAGTTGTTCCACCGGCATGATGTGGTCCAGCATGCCGCGCTCGTGCTGTCGGGCCATCTCTTGCTGGGCCGATTCGAACTGCTGCAAGGTGCCCTGCATCTTGGCCAGAGGGGCCAGCAGCTGACCAATTTCGCTGTCATCGGCTTCAATGCGGGCATCGAGCTGACCGTCCGCCACCAGACGCGCCGTGCCCAGGGCTTTGGCCAGCGGCCGCGTGATGCTGCCGGTCACCCACAGCGCGACGCCGACGGCCAAGGCAGCCGCCAGTGCGAGGATGATCTGACCGGTTTGGGCGATCTGGTCGGCGCGCAAGGCGGCGGCCGCCAAATCACGCTTCATCTGCGTGACCTGGGCTTGCACAAAGGGGCTGAGCTCTTTTTGCAGCTGGTCGCTGGCAGCGTCAAAGCCGGCCATGTGCTTGTTACCCGCCTGGGGGCCGTTCGCCACATAGGCGCTGGCCATGGCTTTACCGGTCGTGTAGTAACTGGCGGCGCTGAGCTTGAGGTCCTGCATGGCTTTCACGGCGGCAGCTTCGCCCGTGGCCACAAAGCGCTGCTCAAATTTAGTCAGCGTGCTGTTCAACGCCTCAAAGTTGTCCTGCGCCTTTTTAAAACCGTCATCCAGGCCGTCCTTGCCCTGGGTGGCCGACACGTCTTGCAAAAACTGCTGGATCTGAACTACGTTCTTGTCCATGGCGGTCGCCAGCAAGGCGTACTCGACGCTTTGCTCCGACACATTCACCATGCTTTGCTTGACCTGGCTGAGCTGAGCGCTGAGCCACACCGTGAAGACAATGAACAACACAATGGGCAGGGCAAAGCCCGCCAGGATACGGGTTTTGATAGATAACTTCATGCGTGTGGCGGGAGGTGGGGTTTGAAAAAAATCAGCGGGCTTGCGCCTGCTCGGCGATCAGGGCCATGTCGTCAATATTGAGCGCGCGCTCCGGCGCCAGAATGACCACGAATTCGCCCTCGACCTTGCCCAGGCCGTGAATGAAATCGCGTTGAATCGTGGTGCCGAACTGGGGCGGCGGCTCGATCTGGGCCTGGGCGATGTCGATCACTTCGCTGACGGCGTCCACCATCAAGCCCAG
>CAJAFJ010000445.1 GCA_903938955.1 uncultured beta proteobacterium
GTTGACATAAAAAACTACAAAGAACCTTTGGTGGAAGGAATCACACCCTCGGAGCGGGGGTCGATTTCCAACGCAAAGCGCAGCGCACGGGCAAAGGCTTTGAACACGGTCTCGGCTTGGTGATGGGCGTTCTCGCCCCGCAGGTTATCGATGTGCACGGTCGCAAAGGCGTGGTTCACAAAGCCTTGGAAAAACTCGTGGGTCAGTTGGGTATCAAACGCGCCGATCATGCCACTCTTGAACGGCACATTCATGATCAAACCGGGGCGGCCCGACAGGTCGATGACGACGCGGGACAGCGCCTCATCCAGTGGCACATAGGCGTGGCCGTAGCGGCGAATGCCTTTTTTGTCGCCGACTGCCTTCAACACCGCCTGGCCGAAGGCGATGCCCACGTCTTCCACCGTGTGATGTCCGTCAATGTGCAGATCACCGTCGGCGTGGATATCGAGATCGATCATGCCGTGGCGCGCGATCTGGTCCAGCATGTGATCAAAGAAACCAATGCCGGTATGGAGTTTGGCCACGCCGGTGCCGTCAAGGTTGACTTTGACGGTGATTTTGGTTTCCGCCGTGTTGCGGGTGACTTCAGCAGTTCGATTCATAGTTTGGTATTTCTCCGTTCGTCCTGAGCTTATCGAAGCACCCAGCGCGAGCGGTTTAAAGGGATTCTTTCAGTGCGCTCAGCATCAAGCGGTTTTCATCGGCGGTGCCCACCGTCAGACGCAGGCAATTGGCCAGCAGTGGGTGCATTTTAGAAACGTTCTTGACCAAGACCTTGCGCGCCTTCATGCCGTCAAAGGTTTTTTGCGCATCCGGGACCCGCAACAAGATCATATTGGCCTCGCTGGGGTAAGCCCGCACGCCGGGTAATTGAGCCAAAGCCTCGAAAATAATAGCACGCTGTGCCCGCACATCAAGGGCTTGGCGCCCAAATACGGTCTGATGCTCCAACGCAAACAGGGCACATTCGCAGTTCAGCACGCTGATGTTGTAGGGCGGGCGCACCTTGTCGAGCTCGGCAATCAGCGCCTTGGGGCCCATCATGTAGCCCAAACGGATACCGGCCAGGCCAAATTTACTGAGCGTGCGCATCAGCAGCACATGCGAATGGCGTGCCAGCCGGTCGATATAGCTGTTGCTGGCAAAGGGCTGGTAGGCTTCGTCCAAAACAACCAAACCTCCCTGCTCGCCCGCCGCCAGAATGATCTTCTCGATCACCGCGTCGTCCCACAAATTGGCCGTCGGGTTGTTGGGGTAGGCCAGGTAAGTAATGGCGGGCTGGTGCTCGGCAATGGCGGCCAACATGGCGGTTTCGTCCAGCTCGAAATCGGCGGTCAGCGGCACGCCGTGAAAGGTCAGGCCCTGCAACTGCGCGCTCATGCCGTACATCACAAAACCGGGCACCGGGGCCAGCACACTGGCGGGCTTAAAACCGTTCGCCGCGCTGGGCGGCACGGCGCAGGCCAGCGCCAGCAGGCTGATCAACTCGTCCGAGCCGTTGCCCAGCATCAGGTCAAACCCATCGGGCAGGCCCGCGTAGCTGGCCAGTGCCTGGCGCAGGTCGTTAACGCGGTGGTCGGGATAGCGATTCAACGCCAACGCGCCCAGGCGCTGGCCCAATTCGGCTTGCAACTCAACGGGCAGGCGGTGTGGGTTTTCCATCGCATCCAGCTTGACCATGCCCGTGGCATCTTGAACCGCATAGGCCTGCATGGCTTGCACGTCCTGGCGGATGCGTTGCAGCGGTTTCAGGCTGAGGTCGCTCATGGCGCACCCCGCATCAGCGGCACCTGGGTCAGGCGCAACTCGGCCGCGCGCGCATGGGCTTGCAGACCTTCGCCATACGCCAGTTCGGCGGCGATCAAGCCCAGCACTTGTGCGCCGGCTTCGCTCACCTCAATCAAACTGCTTCGTTTCTGAAAATCGTAAACGCCCAAGGGACTGGAAAACCGCGCGGTGCCGCTGGTCGGTAACACATGGTTCGGACCCGCGCAGTAATCGCCCAGCGACTCGCTGGTGTAGGCCCCCAGAAAAATCGCCCCCGCGTGCTTGAGCAGCGTCTCCCAGCGGTGCGCATCCCGGCTGCTGACCTCCAGATGCTCAGGGGCGATGGCGTTGCTGATATCGCACGCCTCTTCCATGCTGCGGGTGTGGATCAGCGCACCCCGGCCGGTGAGCGACTTGGCGATGATCTCGGCGCGCGGCATCTCGTTCAACAGGCGATTAATGCTGTGCTGTACTTGCTCGATGTAAGCCAGATCGGGGCACAGCAAAATGCTTTGCGCCAGTTCGTCGTGCTCGGCCTGGCTGAACAGGTCCATCGCCACCCAGTCCGGCGGCGTGGTGCCATCGGCCAGCACCAGAATTTCGCTCGGCCCGGCAATCATGTCGATGCCGACCGTGCCAAAGACGCGGCGCTTGGCGGCGGCGACATAGGCGTTGCCGGGACCGGTGATCTTGTCCACTTTGGGAATGGTCAGCGTGCCGTAGGCCAGTGCCGCCACGGCCTGTGCACCGCCGACAGTGAAGGCGCGGGTCACACCGGCCACGTAAGCAGCCGCCAGCACCAGCGCATTCTTTTCGCCTTTGGGCGTCGGCACCACCATGATGATTTCAGCAACACCCGCAACGTGCGCGGGGATGGCGTTCATCAGCACCGAGGACGGATAAGCCGCCTTGCCACCCGGCACGTAAATACCCACACGGTCCAGCGGCGTGACCTTTTGTCCCAGCAGCGTGCCGTCTTCGTCGCGATAACTCCAGCTCTCGCCGCTGGCCTTTTTTTGCGCTTCGTGGTAACTGCGAACGCGTTGGGCCGCAGCTTGCAGCGCCTCGCGCTGCACAGCGGGAATCGCCTCGAACGCGGCTTTGAGCTCGGCTTGGGTCAGTTCCAGCGCCGCCATCGTGGCGACATTCAGGCCATCAAAACGCGCGGTGTAGTCGAGTACCGCCGCATCGCCACGCTGTTGCACGTCGAGCAAAATGTCGGCCACCCGCTGCTCAATCGCGGCATCGGCCTCGGCTGACCAATGCAGACGCGCCTTGAAATCAGCCTCAAAGCTGCTGCTAGCGGTTGATAAAAGGGCGGGGGTGGCTACAAAAGTCATAGCAATTTTTTAATCCGGGCAACTACAGAAAAATTTCATGGCCAGTGCCGCGCTGCGCGTGCGATGACCGCTGAAAAACAAACCATTTGTGTGGAAATATCAAACGACCACGGCCGAAGCAAAGGCATCAATGATCTTGCGAATCGGCGCCTGTTTGAGCTTGAGCGCTGCCTGATTGACCACCAAGCGTGAGCTGATGTCCATGATGTGCTCAACTTCAACCAGATGATTGGCCTTGAGCGTGTTGCCGGTGGACACCAGATCCACAATGGCATCGGCCAAGCCGACCAGCGGTGCCAACTCCATACTGCCGTAGAGCTTGATCAAGTCCACATGCACGCCCTTGGTGGCAAAAAATTCACGCGCAATCGCCACGTATTTGGTGGCCACCTTCAGCCGTGAGCCCTGCCTGACCGCCGAGGCGTAATCAAAATCCGTGCGCACGGCGACGCTGATGCGGCACTTGGCGATTTGCAAATCCAGCGGTTGGTACAAGCCGTCGCTGCCATGCTCCAACAGCGTGTCTTTGCCCGTGATACCCATGTCCGCACCGCCGTATTGCACGTAGGTGGGCACATCGGTGGCGCGCACCACCAGCACGCGCACATCGGGCTGGTTGGTGGTGAGGATCAGTTTGCGGGATTTTTCCGGGTCTTCCAGCACCTCGATGCCGGCAGCACGCAGCAGCGGCAGGGTTTCTTCAAAGATACGGCCTTTGGATAAAGCGATGGTGATCATTTGATTCTTTCAATATCGGCACCCAGGGCACGCAGTTTGGCTTCCATCTGATCGTAGCCCCGGTCCAGGTGGTAAATGCGCTCCACCAGGGTTTCGCCTTCCGCCACCAAACCGGCAATCACCAGACTGGCCGAGGCGCGCAAATCGGTCGCCATCACCACGGCACCGGAGAGTTTTTCAACGCCCTCCACCACCGACACCTTGCCGTCAATCTGAATGTGCGCACCGAGGCGCACCATTTCATTGACGTGCATGAAACGGTTCTCAAAAATGGTTTCGGTCACTTTGGCGGTGCCGTGCGAGATGCAGTTAAGCGCCATGAACTGCGCCTGCATGTCGGTCGGAAAACCCGGGTACTCGGTGGTGCGAAAACTCTGCGCCTTGAGCCGGCCCTGGGACTGCACGCGAATGCCACCGTCCAGCTCGGTGATCGTGGCTCCGGCATCGCGCAGTTTTTCAACCACCGCTTCCAGGTGCTCGGCACGGCCGTGCTTGAGCACGACATCGCCACCGGTCGCGGCGACCGCGCACAAGAAGGTGCCGGTCTCAATGCGATCAGCCACCACCTGGTGTTCACAACCATGCAGTTTTTCAACGCCCTGGATACGGATACGGCTGGTGCCGTGGCCTTCAATCTTGGCGCCCATCTTGATCAGCATTTCGGCCAAATCGGGAATCTCGGGCTCTTGCGCCGCGTTCTCCAGAATGGTCTCGCCTTCGGCCAGGCAGGCGGCCATCAGAAAGTTTTCGGTGCCGGTGACCGTCACCATGTCGGTGGCAATGCGGGCACCCTTCAGGCGTGTGCGGCCCTCGGGCAATTTGGCGATCATGTAGCCGTGTTCGACCACAATCTCGGCACCCATCGCCGTCAGCCCTTTGATATGCTGATCGACCGGGCGCGAACCAATGGCACAGCCGCCGGGCAAGGACACTTTGGCATGGCCAAAACGCGCCAGCAAGGGTCCCAGCGCCAGCACCGAGGCGCGCATGGTCTTGACCAATTCATAAGGCGCTTCAGGATTGTTAAGCGCGCCTGCATCCACGACCACCTGACCATCAGCATCGGCTTCAGCGCTGACGCCCATGTTGCGAATCAGCTTGAGCATGGTGGACACGTCTTGCAAACGCGGCACGTTGCGCAGCGTCACGGGCTCGGCGGTCAACAGGCAAGCACAGAGTTCCGGCAAGGCTGCGTTTTTGGCGCCGGAAATAAACACCTCACCCGTCAAGGTGCGGCCACCGCGAATCAATAATTTGTCCATGTGCTTAAGCCTGCTGTGCAGCCCATTCGGCTGGCGTCAAGGCTTGTATCGACAAGGCATGAATCTCATCCGTTTTCATTTTGTCGCCCAAGGTGGCGTACACCCGCTGGTGGCGCTGAATGGCACGTTTGCCCTCAAACTCAGGCGACACAATGAGGGTGCTCCAGTGGCGACCATCGCCTTCGAGCGTGATGTAGTCACACACCAGGTTGGCGGCAATCAGGTCTTTGATCTGGTCTGCATTCATGTCAATATATGTAGTTTTGTGAGGTCGGGCGTTGGCTCCGGGCCTCAACAGTTTAAAGAAGACGATCAGCCACGAATTTTGTAGCCGCTGCGAAGCAGATACACAGCTACCGCACTCACCCCGGCCAGGGCGGCACCCACCACGCTCAGGCTCAGCCAGGGCGACACATCGCTCTGGCCAAAGAAGCCGAACCGGAAACCATCAATCATGTAGAAAAACGGATTCAGGTGACTCACGGTTTGCCAAAACGGCGGCAACGAATGTATGGAGTAAAAAACGCCACTCAGAAA
>CAJAFJ010000446.1 GCA_903938955.1 uncultured beta proteobacterium
AGGTATTTCAACGTCTACGGCCCGCGCGAGCAACACAAGGGCCGCATGGCCAGCGTGGCCTTTCACCAGTACCACCAGTTTCTGGCCGACGGCAAGGTCAAGCTGTTTGGCGAGTACGGTGGCTACGGCCCCGGCGAGCAAATGCGCGATTTCGTTTTCATCGACGACGTGGTGGCAGTCAACTTCTGGTTTTTTGACCACCCAGGCACCTCGGGCCTCTTCAACCTGGGCAGTGGCCGGGCACAGCCCTTCAATGACGTGGCCAGTACGGTCGTCAACACCTTGCGGGGCATGAACGGCTTGAGCAGCTTGAATGGCCAAGACGCCCTGACCACAGCAGAAATCGCCGCCCTAGGTCTGATGGACTACGTGGCCTTCCCCGATGCGCTGCGCGGCAAATACCAGTGCTACACCCAGGCCGACCTCAGCGCCCTGCGCGCCACTGGCTGTGATCACGCCTTTGCTGATGTGCAAACGGGCGTGCAGCACTATGTGCAATGGCTGGCCCAACAGACTTGAATTTATCAGTTCGAGTCCTGTATCATTTCGTTTCGTTTATTTTTTCAGGAGTTTATTCATGTTCAAAAAATTACTGGTTCTGATCGTCATGTTTTATGCAGCCGCCTGCTTTGCTGCCGTAGAAATCAACAAGGCCACGGCCGCTGAGCTCGACAGCATCAAGGGCATTGGCCCCGCCATGTCCAGCAAAATTCTGGACGAGCGCAAGAAAGGCAACTTCAAGGACTGGAGCGACTTCATCTCCAGAGTCAAAGGCGTGGCCGATGCCACCGCCACCAAGTTCTCGGCAGAAGGCTTGACGGTCAACGGCGCTGCCTACAAAGCGGCTGCGGCTGCTACGGCGGCCAAGGCTGACGCCAATCCGGCCGCAAAACCCGCAGCCAGCGCTGCCAAGAAGTAAGCATGCTCGCCGTGGTCGCCATTTGCCTAGGGGCCAGCTTGGGCGCGTTGGCCCGCTGGGGCCTGGGGCTGTGGCTCAACCCGGGCGCACTCATGCCCTTTGGCACCCTGGCGGCCAACCTGGTGGGCGGCTACCTGATCGGTATTTGCGTGGCCGTGTTTCAGGCGCTGCCGCAAATAGACCCGGTCTGGCGCCTCGCCCTGGTGACCGGTTTTTTGGGGGCGCTCACCACCTTCTCCAGCTTCTCGGCTGAAGTGGTGGGCATGATGGGCCAACAACGTTACCTGCTGGCCCTGGGCACAGCGGGCGCGCACTTGCTGGGCTCCTTGCTGCTGACCGTGGCGGGCATCAAGTCCGCCATGTGGTTTATCGCCAGCAAAACCTAGCTGGGGTGGCGATGGACGGGGCTAGCCCCGTCCCGCCCCGTTCAAAAGCCCTAAATATCGAACTTGACACCTTGTGCCAGCGGCAGCGTGGTGCCGTAGTTGACCGTGTTGGTGGCCCGGCGCATATAGGCCTTCCAGGCGTCTGAGCCCGACTCACGGCCGCCACCAGTTTCCTTCTCACCGCCAAATGCCCCGCCAATCTCGGCCCCGCTGGTGCCAATGTTCACATTCGCAATGCCGCAGTCAGAACCACGGGCCGAGGTGAAGAGTTC
>CAJAFJ010000447.1 GCA_903938955.1 uncultured beta proteobacterium
CACCTCGACAAACGCTACGTATATCGTACCGATCAAGCATGAGAATGGTTTCTTCATGGGGACGCCTCAGCGCCCTGCCCCACCATGTGATCAGCCTGACCGATCCGGCACAGGTAAAAAACCTGATCATGTGCCGGCAACAGCCAGGGCTGGCGCACGGCATGGGCCGCAGCTACGGTGATGTCTGCCTGAATCCGGATGGACTGTTATGGCTCACCACCGGGCTTGATCACTTGATTGCTTTCGACGACCGTACCGGCCGTTTGATTTGCGAAGCCGGGGTTCTGTTAAGGGACATCCAAAGGCTGTTCATTCCGCGTGGCTGGATTCTGCCAGTGACCCCCGGCACCCAAATGGTAACGGTGGGCGGTGCTATCGCTAACGATGTACACGGCAAGAACCACCATGTTCTCGGCTCGTTTGGTGACCATGTTCAACAGATCAAACTGCTGCGCACGGAGGGTGAAATCATCAAATGCGGCCCGCAGCTTCGGCCAGACTGGTTTTCTGCCACCGTCGGCGGCTTGGGGCTAACCGGAGTAATCGTCGAGGCTGAAATTCAGCTACGCCGTGTGGCTGGCCCCTGGCTGGAAACCGAGACATTGCCCTACGCAAATCTCAAGGAATTCTTCCAGCTCGCCGATGACTCCGAAACCGATTGGGAACATACGGTTTCCTGGATCGACTGCATTTCGGGTGGCGGCGGACGCGGGCTTTTCATGCGCGGTAACCCCACCGATGCAGCCGAACTAGCGGAGCCAAAGGGCCGAAAACGGACGATGCCCATTGTGCCGCCTGTCTCACTGGTAAATCGCCTCTCTCTGCGCCCCTTCAATATCGCCTACTACAACCTCAAAAGACTTCAGGCAGGACGGAACATCACTCATTACGAGTCATTTTTCTATCCGCTCGACAACCTGCTTGAGTGGAACCGGATGTATGGCCCAAAAGGATTCTTTCAGTATCAAAGCGTCGTACCCCGCGAAGCCGGGCAGAACGCCGTGCAAGCTATGCTGAAGGAAATCGCCCGCTCCGGAGATGGCTCCTTCCTCGCTGTCCTGAAAACATTCGGCAATCGACAAGCGCTTGGGATGATGAGTTTTCCTCAGCCCGGCGTCACGCTGGCGCTGGACTTTCCCAATAACGGAGAGCGCACACAAAAATTGTTTGCAAGACTCGATGCCATCGTCGCAGAAGCTGGGGGACGCATCTACATGGCCAAAGATGCGCGTATGCCGCGTGATCTTTTCGAAAAGGGCTATCCACGCCTCAATGAATTTCTGAAATACCGTGATCCCGGCATTAGTTCCGAGCTCTCACGTCGCTTGATGGGAAGCTGAATTGAACCAGAAAAAACGAATCATTATTATCGGCGCCACCTCTGCCATCGCTGAACATTGCGCCAGGCATTGGGTGCAAGGGGCATCCGTTGACCTGACATTGCTTGGGCGCGATGCCGGCCGAATTGAACGGGTTGCAGCAGACCTCCGAGTACGCAACCCACAGTCAGATATCCACGTAGTGGAGGCAGACTTCCTTGTTCCTGCAGCGATTCAATCCACCGTGGATGAGATTGTTGCCCAAGGTCAGGTAGACATCGTCCTGATTGCCCACGGCTCCCTGCCAGACCAAACCGACTGCCAAAACAACTTGCAGGCGTGCCGCGATGCGCTTGAAGTCAATGGTTTGTCGCCTGTGCTTTACGCTGAAGCATTTGCCCAGCATATGGCGCAAGCCAACTGCGGAACCATTGTGCTGATCGGATCAGTTGCTGGTGACCGGGGACGCAAATCCAACTATGTCTATGGCTCGGCAAAAGGATTGGTTACTCGTTACGCCCAAGGCTTGCAACACCGCTTTGCCCAAACGGGGGTCAAAGTCGTTTTGATCAAGCCAGGACCGACTGACACGCCAATGACGGCGCATCTGAAAGAGCAAGGCGCCAAGCTGGCGTCTGTGGAAGACGTGGCAGAACAAATTGTTAAGGCAATCGAACAAGGAAAGCCTACTGCTTATGTTCCGGGAAAATGGGCATTAATAATGATGATCATCAGGCATCTTCCGAGTTTTGTTTTTAACAAGCTTAATATTTAA
>CAJAFJ010000448.1 GCA_903938955.1 uncultured beta proteobacterium
CGAAGAGACTTGTGCGGTCTTTGACTGATGCATTTCATCAACTTGGAGAACAGATGAAGACAATTTGAGCTTCAAGTTGATTTGAAGCAACATTTTGGGCAGTGTGTTGCGCTGCGAGTGCTGAAAAAAAGGGCGTTGTTGTCACGTCAGTCTGACTGACCACCTCCAAAAAGTACACCTGCACCATTCGTCGAGACAGTGCGGACCCCAGCGGCACACCACCCTGGAAACACTTGTAAAATCCCCCCAGCGCCAATTTGCTCCAGCTTGCGGGCGCTTTACAAATACAGCTAAAGACGGACCGACCCAAACTCCCGGCCTCGTTGAATGCGACGCCGGGTTTTTTGTTTTTGGGGTTTGATTGGGAACGAACTTGTCAACACTGGATGAGCCACTGATTGCCACTGCGCAAAGCATGCACTTCGACGCGCCGCTGCCGCTGCAAAGCGGCGCCGCCCTGCGCGACTACGCGCTCTCGTACGAGACCTACGGCACGCTCAACGCGCATAAGTCCAACGCCGTGTTGGTTTGCCATGCCCTCAACGCCTCGCACCATGTGGCCGGCGTGTACGAAGGGCAGCCGAATTCCGAAGGCTGGTGGGACAACATGATCGGCCCCGGCAAGGCGCTGGACACCAACCAGTTCTTTGTCATCGGCATCAACAACCTGGGTTCCTGCTTCGGCTCGACCGGCCCCATGCACACCAACCCCGATACGGGCAAGGCCTACGGCACCGACTTCCCAGTGATGACGGTGGAAGACTGGGTTGACGCGCAAGCCCGCTTGCTGGATGCGCTGGGCATCCACAAACTGGCCGCCGTCATGGGCGGCTCGCTGGGCGGCATGCAGGCGCTGAGCTGGACGCTGCGCTACCCGGAGCGTGTGGGCCACGCCCTGGTGATTGCCAGTGCGCCCAATCTGAACGCCGAAAACATCGCTTTTAACGAAGTGGCGCGCCGCGCCATCGTCACCGACCCGGACTTTCACGGCGGCCATTTTTATGACCATGGCGTGGTGCCCAAGCGCGGCCTGCGCATCGCCCGCATGATCGGCCACATCACGTATTTGAGTGACGACGTGATGAATGAGAAGTTCGGCCGCCAACTGCGCGCTGCTGCGCAAGCGGCCAAGGACGGCCAGCCCGAGCAACTGACCAGCTACCTGTACAGCACCCAGGAGGCAGAGTTCCAGATCGAGAGCTATCTGCGCTACCAGGGCGACAAGTTCGCCGAGTACTTCGACGCCAACACCTATCTGCTGATCACCCGTGCGCTGGATTACTTTGATCCGGCGCGCGCCTTCGGCGGCGATCTGAACCAGGCGCTGGCCGCAGCCACCTGCAAGTTTTTGATCGTGAGCTTCACCACCGACTGGCGCTTTGCCCCCAAGCGCAGCCGCGAAATCGTCAAGGCCCTGCTGCAGAACCGGCGCTCGGTCAGCTACGCCGAAATCGACGCGCCGCACGGCCACGATGCCTTTTTGCTCAACGACCCGCGTTACAAGAATGTAGTGCGCAGCTACTTTGATGGCGTGGCCAAGGAGTTGACAGCATGAGCGACGCCACCATCCAACGCGCCATTGCCGAGCTGGTGCCCAAGGGTTCGCGCGTGCTTGACCTGGGCTGTGGCGATGGTGCCATGCTGGACTACCTGCAGCGCGAGCGTGGCTGCACCGGCTACGGCATCGAGATTTCCGACGCCAATGTGCTGGCTTGTGTCACGCGCGGCGTGAATGTCATCCAGCTCAATCTGGACGAAGGTCTGGCGATTTTTGAGGACGCCTCGTTTGATGTGGTGCTGCAGATCGACACCTTGCAGCACCTGCGCAATGCCGAGGTCATGTTGCGCGAAACCGCCCGGGTCGGCCGCGTCG
>CAJAFJ010000449.1 GCA_903938955.1 uncultured beta proteobacterium
ACGGCTCCAGCAGCGTGCCGCAAGACCTGTTGGCCATCATCCGCGAATTCGGCGGCGACATGAAAGAAACCTACGGCGTGCCGGTGGAAGAAATTCAAAAAGCCATCAAGTTCGGCGTGCGCAAGATCAACATCGATACCGACATCCGCCTGGCCATGACCGCTGCCGTGCGCAAATTCATGTTCCAGAACCCCGACAAGTTCGACATGCGCGACTGGCTCAAGCCCGCCCGCGAAGCCGCCAAGCAAATCTGCAAGCAGCGTTACATGGAATTTGGCTGCGAAGGCCAGGGTGCCAAAATCAAGGGCCACACCCTTTTTGAGGTTGCCGGTCAATATGCCCGCGGTGAGTTGGCCCAAGTGGTGCAATAAGCCGTTCTAGTGGCGATAATCAGGGCCCGCTGCCGGTGACATCACCGCAGCGGGCCCTTTTTTGTCTTTTACGCTTTCTCTGTACTGAGTACCCCGATATGACGACTGCCCTGCACACCTCCATGCTCACCTCCCTGCCCCTGCTGGCGCGCGGCAAGGTGCGCGACAACTACGCCGTCGGCGACGACCGCATTCTGATGGTGGCCAGCGACCGCCTGAGCGCGTTTGACGTCATCATGGGCGAGCCCATTCCCGGCAAAGGCGTGCTGCTGACGCAAATGGCGCTGTTCTGGTTCGACAAGCTCGGCCCCAAAGGTCTGGACATTTGCCCGATCCACCTCACCGGTGAGGCGCCCGAGAGCGCCGTCACCCCGGCCGAAGTGCCGCAGGTGGTGGGCCGCTCGATGCTGGTCAAGCGCCTGAAACCGCTGCCGGTGGAAGCTGTGGTGCGCGGTTACCTGGCGGGCAGCGGCTGGGCCGAATACCAGCACAACCAGGCGGTGTGCGGCGTCCAGTTGCCCGCCGGTCTGAAAAACGCCTCCAAACTGCCGGAGCCGATCTACACCCCCGCCGCCAAAGCTGCCGTGGGCGACCATGACGAAAACATCACGTTCGAGCAAACGGTAGCGATGATTGGCCTGGACCTGGCGACCCGCATTCGTGACCTGAGCATTGCCATTTACAAGGCTGCGGCCGAGTTTGCCCTGACCAAAGGCATCATCATTGCCGACACCAAGTTCGAGTTCGGCCTGGACGCTGACGGCACGTTGACCCTGATGGACGAGGTGCTGACGCCCGACTCCTCGCGCTTCTGGCCCGCCGAGAGCTACCAGGAAGGCATCAACCCGCCCAGCTACGACAAGCAGTTTGTGCGCGACTGGCTGGAGCAGGCGCAGGTGGATGGCAAGCCCTGGAGCAAAACGCCACCGGCACCGCGCGTGCCCAACGAGGTCATCGCCAAAACCGCCGCCAAGTACCAGGAAGCGCTGGAACGCCTGACCGGCTAAACCCGCTGAGTCGCCCCGGAGCCTCCCCATGCGCACCCGTCTCCTCTACATTCCCATCAGCGAGGCTCAGGAGGGTATGGTGCTGGGCGCGCCCTTGAGCGTGGTGTACCGCGGCATGCTGAGCCTGACCTTTCCGGATGGCCATGCACTCACCGAGGAGAATTTGCATCAGCTGAGCGCCCATTTCGCCGAGTTCATGTGCATCGCCAAACCCGATGAGCGTTCTGACGAGCAGGTGGCCCTGGACGTGGCGGCCGCGGCGAGTCGTGTGCTGCAAATTTTTGACGGCGTTGACATGAGCAACCCCACCCTGGCGACCCTGTTTGACCAGGTGTTGCTTTACCG